>CAINLH010000169.1 GCA_903850275.1 uncultured Acidimicrobium sp. | reverse complement strand
TGGATCCATCGGGTCGATGAGTGCTTGGTTGCCGTCGCGCAAGTCGACCGAGCACCATAGTGGCGCCTTCTTCGTCATCTGGTCTGGCCACGTGCGGTCGGTGAGGACAACCGGAATAAACGGCGTGTACTTCTCGAACGGCATTTTCTTCGGAGTGACTGATTGTGGTGCCATGGTTTTTCTTTCGTGGTTTCGTGTTGGGAAATGAAAAAACCCCCTGGCCTTTTGGGCTCAGAGGGTTTCGGCGACAGCGATATGTGGCTGGCGCCGTTAAGTAAGTAGGAGGCTCTGGATCGCAATAATCATGAGATCCTCAGCCTAGCGGGCTGTTTGGGCGTCGCTAATAGGGCGTAGGGGCCAAGAAATTAGCGAACTGCCACGGGTCGGACGCGTTGATCAGGCTGGTGTCGTTGCCGTAACCAGGGAACAACTCGTTGCGGTGCTTGAGCGGCGTCCAGTCGGTTGGGGCCGAATGAATGGCACCAATGTATGGGCGAGTGGAGTCGAGCAACTTCTTCCATGGCAACTCGTCGGGCACGCGCACACCCTCGTTCGGGCAGTCGACCAACCATTGCATTGCCGCGCAAACAGAGCCGCCAACTTGCAGCGTTGTTGCACTTTGGCCCGGAAGTATTTGGCGCGCCTCATGGATTGAAAGCAGCGAACCTGTCCACCAAGCGTTGTAGTCGTGGCCCATGAGCAACACACCGAGTTCGTCGCGACCGTCGATGATCTCGTTATTCAAGATGCGTTCGCGTGGTTGCATTTGCCAGTTGCGCATGCGCAACTCGAGCACGCTGTTGATCGCTGCGTCGGACGGGTGATATGCGTAGTGAACAGTTGGGCGATAGGCGTCGGTGCCGTCGGCGTTTTTCACTGTGAGGTGATGGGCCATGGTGTATGCCTCGCCGTGGCGAATGACCATGCCGAGCGTGTCGCCCGAAGGTACCCAGCTTCGCACCCATGTCTCCATGCCTGGCTGCGCAATACAGATTTGGTTGCGAGGGCCGTCGTCGGTGTGCGCGTGCGCATTGGCTGGCATCCACTTTTCGTGCGTGCCCCAACCCAATTCGGCCGGTGCAACACCTTCTTCATAGAAACCTTCCACCGACCACGTGTTGCAGAACTCGTTGGTTTCTTTTGGAACGTTGCTGATTTGGGTGTCGCGCTCGGCAATGTGAATCACTTTGGTGCCAGTGAGTTGTGCAAGCACATTGAATTGTTCGGCATCCAAAGCAGACTGCAACGCCTCTGCGCGGCTGCCGGCTTTGCCATCTGAAAGTAATTGGTTGGTGATGTCGACAAGCGCTTGTTTCACCAAGTGGCTGACCATGCCCGGGTTTGCACCGTGTTCGAGCACTGCCGACGGGCCATCGTTGGCGCCCCACTTGGCAATCATTTTGCGGAGGGCTTGATGGCGAACGTACAGCGTGCGATCGAGCGGATGAGTCTCGGCAATGTTGTCGTACGGATCCCACAGTTCGACTGAAGTGTTGAGGTAACGAACGCCGTGATCGCGGCACCACTGCAAGATTGTTGGGGCGTCGATGTTCCATGCCAAGTCGAGCAGGATGTCGCCGGCACTGCAGCGGGCCGACAAGAACTGATCGAGGTTGTCGCGAGTGACGCGGTCTTGTTCGTAGGTGACGCCCAACTTCAACATGTCGGCAATGCGATGCCGATTATCTCTGAAGTCGACGATGTGGATTGATGTTGCAGGAAAGCCGAAATCGCGCACCAACAGCGGAATTGCACACTGAGCAACTGAGCCACAGCCCAGTACGAGTGTGCGCTTCGGGCGCTGTGAAGTTGCGGAAACTGCCGAGGTCACTTCGACGCAGTTGGCGACATCTGATCGCCTGCATCGAGTGAGTTGACTTCTGCATTCAACATGGTTTGAAGCGTTGCTTCAAATACCGCGTCGCTTGGCACGAGCAGTTGTTGCCAGTCGTACGAAATACCTTTTCGTCCAGTGAAGGTTGGCTCGATGCTGGTGTGGCGATTTTCGAGGAATGAACTGAGTGACGAAATATTGTCTGTAGGCATGAGCACCTCCTTAGGGGTTTAATACGAAAGTTTGACCATACAGATTTTTGAGGGCTGCGTCTACTATTTGCTAGACATCTCTCCAGCGACTCGAGGTGGTTGGTAGCGTGAAGGCACCCGTGACTGCGCCATCGAATGCTCCCCAGGTGACGACACCAACCGGCTTCTCCGCTCTCGGCGTTCCCGACAGCATCGACGCTGGTCTCGCTGCAGCAGGTTTTGCTGGCCCATTTGCCATTCAGACAGAGGCAATCCCCATCGCGCTTGCTGGCGAAGACGTGTGCGGCCGTGCTCGCACCGGCTCGGGCAAGACACTTGCTTTCGGAATCCCCATGATGTCGCGCATCAGTTTGCCGGCTGTGCCAGGCAAGCCTCACGGCCTCATCTTGGTTCCTACTCGCGAGTTGGCTTTGCAGGTTTCCGAAGTGCTCGGGCCAATTGGCAAGAACTGTGGCGTGCGTGTGTTGGCCGTCTACGGCGGGGCAGACCGCGGCAAGCAAGTTGAAGTAATCGAACAGGGAGTCGAGATCATCGTTGCTACGCCGCTTCGATTAATCGACTTGATGAAATCCACCGAGTGCGACTTGAGCGCAATTCAAGTGGTTGCAATTGACGAAGCCGACCGCATGGCCGACGAAGGCTTCATGCCCCAAGTGGAATGGATCATGCGCCACGTGACTGCGCCCCATCAAACAATGTTGTTCTCGGCAACGCTTGACGGACAAGTTGCAAACCTTGTTCGTCGATATATGAAGTCGCCCAAAGAAATTTCTATCGATTCGCCAACCGACACCGT
>CAINLH010000168.1 GCA_903850275.1 uncultured Acidimicrobium sp. | reverse complement strand
TTCGATGATGCACTCGTTGCCAAGAGAAATACCAAGGCCGCTATTTGCACCAAGCAAACACTTCTCGCCAACGGTCACCATTTCTTTGCCGCCGCCAGACAACGTGCCCATGATGGATGCGCCGCCACCAACGTCGGAGCCATCGCCCACAATGACGCCAGCAGAGATGCGACCTTCCACCATGGATGCGCCAAGTGTGCCTGCGTTGAAGTTGCAGAAGCCTTCGTGCATCACGGTGGTTCCGCTTGCGAGGTGTGCGCCAAGCCGAACGCGGCTGGCATCGGCAATGCGCACGCCGCTTGGCACTACGTAGTCGGTCATGCGAGGAAACTTGTCGACGCCGTGAACAACTAGGTGCTGGCCTTGGCGAAGCAGGTTGTATCGAACATCGTCCAGCGTGTTCAGTGCAACTGGGCCGATACTCGTCCAGGCAACATTGGTAAGCAAACCAAATGCGCCGTCCAGGTTGATGGTGCGCGGCAGGCAAATGCGATGCGACAACAAGTGCAGGCGCAAGTACACATCGGTGGCGCTTGTTGGCGCGGCATCGGTATCGATCACGAGTGTTGTCGGCATGATGGCAACGCCGCGGTTCTCATCAGTCGTCGACTGAGATTCTGTTGGCGTGTTGGCAGGAACTGCAGCACCCAAGCCGAGGTGACGGAAAAAGGTGTCGAGCGTTGTGCCGTCTGCAGCAATAGTTGCCAGGCCAACACCCCATGCAGAAGTCATGGCTACTTGGCCTCTGGGCGAAGGGTGGGGAACAGGATCACGTCCTTAATTGAACCTGCTGCCGAGAGCAACATGACAAGTCGGTCGATACCAATTCCGAGGCCTGCGGTTGGGGGCATGCCAAATTCCAGTGCGCGCAGGTAATCCTCGTCCATGCTGCCGGCCTCGTGGTCGCCCGCGGCTTTGGACTTTTGCTCGTCCTCGAAGCGCACGCGCTGCTCGATCGGGTCGTTCAACTCGCTGTAGCCGTTGGCAATTTCGCGTGCACCAATAAACAGCTCGAATCGCTCCGTCAGGTGCGGGTCGTTGCGGTCGGCGCGGGCAAGCGGCGAAATTTCTACCGGGTGGCCAGTAACAAACGTTGGTTGTTGCAGCGTGCCTTCGGCCAGTTCGGCAAAGATCTCTTCAATAATTCGGCCGGAACCCCAGTGGCCTTCGGTCTTTACTTTATGTTGCGCCGCAATCTTGCGCACTGCGTCAACAGGCATGCTCGGGTGCAACGTTTCGCCAGTTGCCTCGCTTGCCAAATCGATCATGCGCACTTTGCGCCATGGCTGGGCCAAGTCGAACTGTTCGTCATTGATGGTGACAACAGTGGTGCCAAGCGATTCGCGTGCGGCGTTGGTAATCAGCAGTTCGGTAAGCGCCATCACTTCGGTGTAGTCGCCATAGGCCTGGTAGCTCTCCATCATGGTGAACTCGGGGTTGTGGCGCGTTGAAATGCCTTCGTTGCGGAACACGCGGCCAATTTCAAACACGCGCTCCATGCCGCCAACGATGAGGCGCTTCAAGTGCAGTTCGAGTGC
>CAINLH010000167.1 GCA_903850275.1 uncultured Acidimicrobium sp. | reverse complement strand
TTGTTGTCTATATATAAGGCACCAGTAATGGAGGAGTTGCCTCCGTTGCAAGGCGGCCTCATGGGCTTCCTGGGCTACGACATTGTCCGCGAAATAGAAAACCTTCCAAATGCTCCCCGTGATGTTCACGAGTTTCCCGATGCTGTCGTCAGCATGATCGGTTCGCTGGTTGCGTTTGATCACTGGCGTCAGCGTGCGTATGTCTTGGAAAGTGTTCCGCTTGTCGATCGCAACTCACTTGAAATCGATGCTGCATACGATGCAGCGATCGAGCGCATCCACGCCGCTGTTAACGACCTCACTCAGCCACTTGCGTATGTTGCGGCGGAGCCACCGCTTGCTACTGATTCCAAGCCGGCACGTGACGTACCTAAGGGCAGTTCGTTTCAAACTGCGGTTGAAGCAGCAAAAGAGCACATCAAGGCTGGAGACATTTTTCAGGTGGTGCTTTCGCAGAGGTTTGATATTCAGCTAGGTGCCGACCCATTCGATTTCTATCGGGTGCTGCGACAAGTTAACCCAAGCCCATACATGTATTACATGAAGCACAACAGCATCACCATTGTTGGCAGTTCGCCCGAGCCAATGGTGCAGTTGCGCGATGGCAAAGTTACAAGTCGGCCCATTGCCGGCACTCGCAAGCGCGGTTTGGATGATGAGCACGACAAGAAGCTTGCAGCGGAATTGCGCGAGCACCCGAAAGAAGTTGCCGAACACATCATGCTGGTAGATCTAGCCCGAAATGATGTTGGTCGAGTTGCGCAGTTCGGCACAGTAAAGGTTGAAGAGTTGATGTCACTCGAGTTGTATAGCCATGTCATGCACCTCACTTCGCAGGTAACAGGGCAGCTGCGTGAAGGGCTTGGACCAATCGATGTTCTGCGGGCAACGCTTCCTGCCGGCACGGTCAGTGGCGCACCAAAAGTAAGGGCAATGGAAATCATCGACGAACTCGAGCCTGTGCGTCGAGGGCCTTATGCGGGCACCATCGGCTACGTCGATTTTTCGGGCAATCTCGACACAGCAATTGCTATTCGAACAATGTTTGTCGGGCCGAAGGGCGCAGTCTTGCAGGCAGGCGCGGGCATTGTCGCCGACAGCGTTCCAGAGGACGAAGATTTGGAATGCCACAACAAGGTGGCTGCACTGCTCGCGGCCATACCCGCAGCTCGCAGAATGACCGCCGCTCGGCAAGCCAATGGTTGATTCCGCAACGAGTGCATTTTGGGTGCCAATCGTTCGCGATGTCGTCACAGTTACGGGCTCCGATGCACGAAAGTATCTGCACTCACAGCTCAGCCAAAACATCGAGATCATGCAGCCAGGCGATGTTCGCGCATCGTTTGTGCTGCAGCCGACTGGCAAGATCGATGCCCTGCTTCGCGTATCGTGCGCGGCAAATGATCGTTTCGTGCTGGACACAGAAGCTGGTTACGGCGAGAGCGTGGTTGCACGTTTAAAGCGTTTCAAGATTCGGGTAAATGCCGACTTGGACTTACAGCAACAAACTTGGCGAGCCATTCGCAATTGCGGGGGTACTGCCGTAGACGGCTCGCTTGCCGCATGGCGCGCCGACGGTGCTGCAGTCGACGTTTTCTCGCCCGCATTGACCCTGCCGCCGAACATTCCGCAGGGAACGACCGAGCAGTTCACTGCAGCACGTGTTGCTGCAATGTGGCCGATCATGGGTGCAGACATTTCTACCGACATGATTCCGGCAGAGACTGGCATCGTTGAGTGTGCCGTCAGTTTCACTAAGGGCTGCTATCCAGGCCAAGAACTTATTGAACGCATGGATTCACGTGGCTCAACAGCACCGAAAATGCTGATGCGCATCGATTGCCCAATTGATGCAGTAGCGGGGGCCAACGTCGTCGTCAATGATGTAACTGTTGGCACCTATACAACTGTTGCTGGCGCACAAGCGATTGCGCTCATCAAGCGAGGAAGCGTTCTCGCTTAGCTCGGTAATACGGCATCGTCAACAAGCGTAAGATCGTTGCATGGCGCTTGTTTTTTCGTTTGATCACAAACATCGCAAAGCGCCGATGGAGATGAAAGATTTGCTCGGCGGCAAGGGCGCCAATTTGGCAGAAATGACGAGCGTGCTCAAGCTGCCAGTGCCACATGGGTTTACTGTGACCACCGATGCGTGCAGGGGATACATGAAGGGTGGCTGGCCAAAGACACTTGATGCCGAGCTGCTGCAACAGGTTGCGCTTTTGGAGAAAAAGATGGAGGCGAAACTTGGCGATCCGCATCGACCACTGTTGGTCTCGGTGCGATCTGGAGCCAAGTTTTCGATGCCAGGAATGATGGACACGGTTCTCAACCTTGGCCTCAACGACGTAAGTGTCGTTGGGCTTGCCGAATCCACAAACAATGAACGCTTTGCATACGACAGTTATCGGCGTTTCATTTCGATGTACGGACGAATTGTGCTTGGTATAGACGGCGACAAATTTGAGCATCCGTTTGTTATTGCTAAGTCAAACGCAGGCGTGTCGTCTGATGCCGAACTCCCTGCGTCCGCCCTGCGCGACTTGTGCGAAACGTATAAGTCTGTTGTTAAGCAATCCACGGGTAGGGAGTTTCCGCAAGACCCGATGAAACAACTGCGAGGTGCCGTTGAAGCCGTATTTCGCTCGTGGAATGGTGCCCGTGCGATTGCATATCGTGTGCGCGAAAAAATAAACCATGAACTAGGAACGGCAGTAAATATCCAAGCAATGGTTTTCGGAAATCGAGACGATAATTCGGGTACGGGAGTGGGTTTCACACGCAATGCCGCCA
This sequence comes from uncultured Acidimicrobium sp., assembly GCA_903850275.1. Lineage (GTDB taxonomy): Bacteria > Actinomycetota > Acidimicrobiia > Acidimicrobiales > Ilumatobacteraceae > UBA3006. The sequence goes on along the minus strand of CAINLH010000167.1, from coordinate 8,386 downwards.
CTGGCGAAAGCAAACCATACGGCGATTTTCTTGTCAATGCACAGGGGGAAGACGTAGTCGCGGGCATTCGCAACACCGAAAACCTTGACGCTTTGCAGCGAAAATTTCCAGAGATACATCAAGAATTGATGTCTATTTTTGCTCGGCTCGAACGACATTACAAAGACATGTGCGATACGGAATTTACAATTGAGCAGGGAAAACTTTGGATGCTGCAGACTCGCGTGGGTAAACGCACGGGTGCCGCAGCATTAAAGATGGCTGTCGATATGACCAAGCCAACCGGCAGCGGAAAGCCAGCCTGGAAGATTTCTAAACGAGAAGCGTTGATGCGCGTGAATGAAGATCATCTCGACCAAGTCATGCATCCCCGTTTTGTCAACAAAAAACAAGCGATTGCTGTTGGTCTAGCGGCGTCGCCGGGTGCCGCAGTGGGGAAGGTGTATTTCTCTGCAGGTGATGCCGAGAAGGCGGTTGGCCGGGGCGAAGCCGTGATCTTGGTGCGAGGTGAAACCAGCCCCGACGATGTGCACGGCATGATGGTGGCTCAGGGCATCCTCACTACACGTGGCGGCCTGGTGAGCCACGCCGCCGTTGTCGCGCGCGGGTGGGGTACGCCTGCGATTGTCGGTGCGGAAGCAGTGATGATCGACGGCAAACAGTTTGCGGTTGGTTCGACAGTGGTGCGCGAGGGCGACACTATTTCGATAGACGGCTCAACTGGCGAGGTAATGCTTGGATCCATCGAGATGGCTGCTGCAGAGCCGACCAAGGATTTTCACACCATCGTGAAATGGGCTGATGAAGTGCGCAAGGGGAAGATGGCAGTAAGGGCCAATGCAGACAACCAACAAGATGCTGAAATGGCTCGCCAGTTTGGTGCCGAAGGTATCGGGCTCTGCCGAACGGAACACATGTTTCTTGCGCCAGATCGGTTACCCGTTGTTCGTCAAATGATTCTCGCTGAGACACCCGAAGAAGAGACAATTGCATTGGAAGCACTCCGCGAAGTGCAAACAACAGACTTCGTTGCGTTATTGCGGGCAATGAGCGGGCTTCCTGTGACGGTGCGTCTTCTTGATCCTCCTCTTCACGAATTTCTTCCACGCGTTGGAGAACTAGAAGGCAAGCAGGCGCTTGGCGAACTGAGCGCACAAGAACAAAAGCTTCTCGACGCAGCACATGCATGGTCTGAAGTGAACCCGATGCTGGGAACGCGCGGAGTACGACTAGGCGTGTTGAAACCCGGTTTGTATGCAATGCAAGTGAAAGCGTTGTTAACTGCAGCAGATATTGTTGCCAACGAGGGTTTTCAACCAATCATCGAGATCATGATTCCTCTCGTCACCACGAAAGAAGAGTTAACTCTTGCGCGCAGCTGGGTGGAGGAGGCAATCGTTCAACATGCCCGCTTGCCGCGAACGACTGCAGGAAATAAAGCAGGCAAGGTTCGCAAAATCTCTCGCCCCAAAGTGACAATCGGCACGATGATCGAAACGCCTCGAGCCGCGCTTGTTGCAAATGAACTCGCCGAGGTCAGCGATTTTTTCAGTTTCGGAACGAACGATTTAACACAGATGACGTTTGGATTCAGCCGGGATGATGTGGAAAGCCGGTTAATGCCACAGTATTTGGCCGCAGGTTTGCTGAAGCGCAACCCATTCGAGTCAATAGATGTAGTTGGTGTGGGCGAACTGGTTCGGATGGCTGCAAAGAGAGGCCGAAAAACAAAACGCTCGTTGAAGCTTGGGGTCTGTGGTGAGCACGGGGGAGACCCCGACTCGATCGCCATGTTTTACGCGGCGGGACTTGACTACGTCTCGTGTTCGCCGTATCGTATTCCCATAGCCCGACTTGCGTGCGCGCAAGCGATCATCGGGGGAAGCTCAACAGATTCCAAATAGGAGTCGGTTCAACACCCGAAAGGTCTTGGCAATTTCAACATGTTCAATCTCATAGCAGCAGGTAGCGGAAGAGAAAATTTCGTAGACATCACCGTTCCTTCGTGGGGATGGTACATGTTGCTCGGCATCATTGGAGCACTGTTGCTGTTCGATATTTTGGTGGTCCATCGTCGACCGCACGTTGCACACGTGAAGGAAGCAGCCATCGAATCGGCCGTGTGGGTTGGCGTTGGTGTCGGATTTACTTTTGTTATTTGGTGGATGTTCGAGCGGGCAGCCGCAGTCGAATACATCAGTGGCTATCTCATTGAAAAGAGCCTCAGCGTCGACAACGTATTCGTTTGGGCAATGATCTTCACCCACTTCAAAGTGCCGCGCCAGTATCAGCACCGCACATTGTTCTGGGGCATTTTCGGCGCGTTGATTATGCGCTTCATATTTATCGTGTTGGGTGTCGCCATCATCGAACGATTCGACTATGTGTTGATCGGCTTTGGTTTGTTCTTGATCTACACCGGCGTTGGTGTATTCCGCCACGGCGGCGAAGACGACGCCAACCCTTCCGACACGCGCACGATGCGGCTGTTCCATCGATTCGTACCAACGACGGACGAACTCGATGGTCAGAAGCTGTTCACGAAAAAAAACGGCAAGCGTCTTGCCACGCCGCTCCTCGCAGTGTTGGTAGTCATCGAGATATCCGACCTCATCTTCGCAATCGACTCGGTGCCAGCAGTGCTTGCCGTGAGCAACGAGCAATTCATTGTTTTTGCTGCCAACGCGTTTGCGATCATGGGCCTTCGCGCCCTGTACTTCCTGTTTGCAGACATCAAGGACAGGTTTGTGTACCTGAAGCCCGCTATTTCGGTGCTCCTCATCTATGTGGGCATCAAGATGACGATCGCTCACTGGTACCACGTGCCCACAGTGTGGTCGCTCGGTTTCATCACGCTGACTATGACGGTGGCCATTGTGGCTTCTATCCGCAAGGATCGTAAGCACTAGCCTTCGGGGCGTGGCAATTGCTGACGACGACATAGAGCGGGTCCGCGACACCGTATCGCTGGTGGATGTGGTGCAGGGCTATATGCCGTTGAGACGAGTTGGTCGAAACTGGGTAGGGCTTTGCCCGTTTCATGCCGAGAAATCTGGTTCGTTCAACGTGCGCGAGGAAACGAAGCGCTACCGCTGTTTCGGTTGCGGAGCGGCTGGCGATGTATTTAAATTTGTTCAAGAGATCGAGCACCTGGATTTTGTTGGGGCTGTAGAGCAGCTTGCCGGTAAAGCCGGAATCCAGTTGACATACACAACGGGTGGCCAAAGCAAGGATCGTCAGCGCCGAAAACAGTTAGTTGAAGTAATGGATAGCGCAGTCAATTGGTATCACGATCGTTTGCTGCAAAGCCCCGATGCAAGAGAGGCCCGCGACTACCTTCGTGCCAGAGGCTTGTCGGGTGACGTCGCACGTCAATTTAAAATTGGATGGGCGCCAGACGATTGGGATGCAATGAGTCGCGAAATTGGAGTTTCAATCGACTTGCTTACAGAAGTCGGATTGGCCTTCGTCAACAAGCGGGGTAAACCACAAGACTCGTTTCGCGCACGCGTGCTGTTCCCAATTTTTACCGACGGTGGTGAGGCCGTTGCATTTGGTGGCCGAATTTTGCCGGGAAGCACAGACCCAGCGAAATACAAAAACTCTTCCGAGACAACCATCTATGCGAAGTCGAAAACGTTGTACGGGCTTAATTGGGCCAAAGCCGACGTTGTAAAGGCCGATGAAGTGATCGTTTGCGAGGGCTACACCGACGTCATCGGTTTTCATCGCTCGGGCATCACGCGCGCGGTTGCAACTTGCGGCACCGCACTTACCGAAGAGCACGTTCGACTGCTGAAGCGATTCGCCAACAAAGTCGTTCTTGCTTTTGATGCAGATAAAGCAGGGCAGGGTGCAGCCGAGCGTTTCTACGAGTGGGAAAGCCGCTACAAGGTGCAAGTGAGCGTTGCGAAGTTTCCTGATGGCAAAGACCCGGGCGATCTTGCATCGTCCGACCCGGAGGGGTTGGCTGCAGCGATCAAAGATGCAAAGCCGTTTTTGGGGTTTCGTCTGCAACGCGTGTTCTCCATGGGTTCGATTAGTTCGCCAGAAGCCCGCTCGCGCACTGCAGAGCAAGCAATGTCGGTGATCAACGAACACCCAGATAAAAACGTTCGCAAGTTGTACGCGGGCGAAGTGGCAAGCCACGTTGGTATTCCCGCCGCAGATTTGATGACGCTTGCCGAGCGTGGCTCCCGCAAACCCGTTGTGGCGGTGGCAGCGCCAGCCCGATCTACGCGCCGGGAAAATGCCGAGTTTGTGGCTATTGCGCTATTGATCCAACAGTGGGACGATATTGCTCCATGGATGGTCGAGGCGCTGTTCCAAGACGACGTCTACCGTCGTGCATTCCTGGCTCTCGCCGAAACACAGGGTGTAGTGAACACCGCTCTTGAATCGGCCGACCCGGAGGCACGCGAAGCAATAGAGCGCGCGGCAGTGGCCGATGTCGATTCTGAGCCGATGTTGGAGGCGCTCAATCTCATTTCTGCAGCAGTGCGTCGTGAGCTCACTGCTCGCGTGAAAATTTCGGATCCCGAACAAATCCGCCTCGACCGAGATGCCCGCTTGCTGCTTGAACGGTTGGATAACCCCACTACGGCAGACGAAGCCGCCTCGCAATTGCTCGACTGGCTTAATCTTCGTCTTCAGGATCACGTATGAGAAGCACCTTTGCTAGCGACTCGGGCCCTGACGCCGTTCGCATGTACCTCAACGAAATAGGTCAAGTAGACCTCCTAACAGCCGATGACGAAAAACGGCTGGGTAAACAAATCAAAGATGGCCTAGAGGCCAAGAAGCAACTTGATGAAACGGCGGCCGCGCTTGGCATTCGCGAAAGGCGAGCGCTGCAGCGAACCATAAGCGACGGAGAAAAGGCAAAGGAGCACATGGTTCGTGCCAACCTGCGCCTGGTTGTGTCCATAGCGCGGCGTTACGACCGCAAGGAGTTGCAACTGGCCGACTTGATACAGGAAGGCAATATCGGCTTGATGCACGCTGCCGATAAGTACGACTTTGAGAAGGGCTTTAAGTTCTCCACGTACGCAACATGGTGGATACGCCAAGCAATGTCGCGAGCAATGGCCGACCAGGGCCGCAACATTCGTATCCCTGGCCACATGATGGAAATTGTCAACCGCGTCCATCGAGTGGAGCGCGAGTTGGCCTCCGAGTTGGAGCGCGACCCATTGCCCGAAGAGGTTGCCGTGCGTTGTGGGCTCACCGTCGACAAGCTGCTCGAAGTGATGCAGATCGCAATCACCACCACCAGCCTTGATGCACCTGTTGGCAGCGACACAGACGACCTCACAGTGGGGGACACCATCGCCAGCAGCGATGCAACAAACGACCCCATCGAATCCACCGAGAAGAGGCAGTTGGGCGAAGCCGTGGAGCGAACGTTGAAGGACCTCCCCGAGCGCGATCAAGAAATTGTGATGATGCGTTTTGGTATCGGCAAGTACGTTGGCCAGCCGCACACGCTTGAAGACGTAGCAAAAATTATGAAGGTAACTCGTGAGCGCGTGCGCCAGATCGAGCAAAAGACGCTGGCACGCTTGCGCCATCCACACAACAGCGCCAACCTGCGCGGTTTTCTGGATGACAACTAGCCTGTTGTAATGACTTCTGGCAACGCTCAAGCCCGGCGCAAGTCCACCGACTGGAAAGTGGTCACCGTTAATGGTGAGGGTCGTGTGGGCACCAAGCCTGACTACGTAGTGACTGAAGAGCCGATGGAGATCCGTGCCGAAGGGCCCGGACAAGAGCCAGTACAAATATCGGTAACCATGCGAACGCCAGGCAACGATTACGAGTTGGCCGTTGGCTTTTTGTACACAGAGGGCATAGTCGTTCGGCCGGATGACGTTCGAACGGTGAAGTATTGCGAACTGGTTGAGGGCGAGGAGCAAAAGTACAACATCGTTACTGTTGCGCTAGCCCGTGGCTTCGATATGGCACTTGCCAGGCGCGCCATGGTCACTTCGGCCAGTTGCGGCATCTGCGGCACCGAATCGATAGATCAATTGCTCCAGGCAACCGAGCCCGTCGATCGCGATAGCGGGCCAACTATCAGCGCAAAGACGCTCATGTCGATTTCTGATTCAATTCGTGCAGCACAACCCACATTCGACAGAACTGGTGGCCTGCACGCTGCTGCATTGTTTGACTCGGATGGGGCGGTGTCGGTTGTTCGCGAGGACATCGGTCGGCACAATGCCGTCGACAAGGTGATTGGCGCAAGCGTGATGGCAAAGACTGTTCCGCTCACTCGTCAAGGCCTGTTTTGCAGCGGTCGCTTATCGTTTGAAATTATCCAGAAAGCAGCGATTGCTCGCATTGCGTTTATCGCAGCTGTCGGCGCACCATCAAGCCTTGCTGTACAGACTGCCGACGTGCTCGGCATCACGCTTGTTGGGTTCCTGCGCGACGGCAAGGCCAATGTCTACACGCACGACTACCGCGTGAAGATGAACTAACTAAACGTTGCTTGTTTGCTCGCTGTTTGTTTCAGCACAACTTCGTTCAAAGTGATTCCAAGGCCTGGTTCGTCCGAAAGGTGAACCCATCCGTCGCCATCTGCTTCAATCGTTTCGGTGAGAATGTAGTCGCGCCGGGCGGTCGACCACTCTGGTGGGTCGAATGGAAACTCGATGAAGGGTGCGCCAACAGTTCCTGCAGTGAGATGCAAGTTGGCCATGACGCCGATGCCGTTACCCCAGGTGTGCGGAGTGAAGATCTTGCCGGCCTTTTGCACATCGAATGCAAGTTTGGCAAGGCCGGTTATTCCTTGAGAACACACAGCGTCCGGTTGAAAGACATCGAAGCATCCGCGCTCGAGCAACTCGCGAAACTCGTACGGCTCGCGAGTCATTTCGCCGCCAGCAATGCGGATGCCAACGCGCTTACGAAGTTCGGCCATGCCCGCGTAGTCGCCACGGTGAAGCGGCTCTTCCATCCAATACACGCCATGCTCTTCAAGCACGTTTGCAACAGATGTTGCATGGTCTACGTTCCAAGGCGTTGCGGTGTCCCACGGCATTCTCCAGCCTTGGTTGCAGTCCACCATCAACTCAAGGCTTGAGCCCAGTTCGCTTCTGATGGCTTTCACTACTGCCAAATCGTCGTCCAACTTGGGGCGGCCGAAGCGCACCTTAAGTGCGGGGAACCCCAGGCTTCGTGCCCGCTTGGCAACATCAACCATGTCGGTGATGCTGCGGTGGACACCAGAGGATGCGTAGGCGCGGATCTTGTTGTCGAACCCGCCGAGCATTTTCCAGACAGGCTCACCCTGAATCTTTCCCTTGAGATCCCATAGGGCCAAGTCGAGAGGCCACTGCCTGCCGGCGTGAAACTCGATATTGGATATAACAGCAGCATGACGATCAACATCCAGGGGGTCTTGGCCGATGAAATATCGCTCGTAGTCGGCAAAGCCGTACATCGCATCGCCCGAGCCAACACCACAGCGCCCCTGATCATCGAACACTCGCACGATCGTTGCAGGGAACTGCGTTCGTGGGCGGGTGTCCCACGACGCCGGAAACGGCGGATCGAGGGGCAGCTGATGGTGCGTGATCTCGATTCGAGTGATCGTTGCCATGACTAGGCGCGCATACGTGAGCCGCTTGGGTCGAGCACAGGCTCGAGTTGCAAGCTGGCTGGGCGCATGTTGCCAATGATTTCAATTTCAAAACCAGTGGTGCCCTCCGTGGCAAGTTCGGCCGGGATGTAGCCAAGGGCAAGCGATACGCCGGAGTAATGCGCGTATCCACCCGAGGTGATCCAACCAACAACTTTTCCATCATGGAAGACGGGTTCGTCACCAATCACGTCCGCCGGCCTTGTTGGGTCGACGTCCACTTTGAACATCACCAACTTGCGGGCGGGGCCAGTTTTCATTTCGGCTTCCACTGCCGCACGACCGATGAAATCGTGGTCGAGCTTCATAGCCCGATCCATGCCGGCCTCGAGCGGTGTGTAGATGGGGCGGTACTCGCGGTACCAAGTTCCGAAGTTCTTTTCCAGACGCATGGTGATGAGCGCGCGGAAACCGAACAAGCGCATGTCGAATTCTTTTCCTGCTTCCCAGATCAGGTCGAACAAGTAACGCTGGTATTCGGGTGCAATCCAGATTTCGTAACCGAGGTCACCGGTGTATGTCATGCGCGACAGCCACACTGGCGCATTGCCGATGTTGACCCGACGGAATGCCATGAAAGGGAAGTCCTTCGTGGCAAGCGATGTGTCGGTCAATTTTTGCAATACATCGCGTGAGCGTGGACCGGCAACGGTGAGACCAACCATCGAGAGCGAAAGTGTCTCGAAGCGAATTGAGCTGTTCTCGGGAAGGTGCGCAAGGAACCAACGGGGGTGGTGTACT
>CAINLH010000166.1 GCA_903850275.1 uncultured Acidimicrobium sp. | reverse complement strand
CTACAAAACTCGCTGCGGTAAACGCCATGATTGCGACTGCGCAAACTGCGCAGACGGCACCGGAAACCTTGCTGTGTATTCGTTTGTGGGCAACAACCCCAGTAAACAACAAAGGCCACAGGAGGTACCACTGCTCCTCTACCGCAAGCGACCACAGATGCCGCAGCACTGGCAGCGCGCTCGCTGCGAAGTATGGCGTGTCAACAAAATAGATCTGCCACCAGTTGGAAATGTAGCCAACCGCAGGAAACACATCACGTCCAAAATCGGGCGCCGAGTCCTGTGCATAAAATGCAACGACGAAAGCAGTTGCTGCCAACATCGCAAACAGTGCGGGTAGCAATCGTCGTGCACGACGAACCCAGAACATTTTCAGACTGATTCGGCCAAAAGACTCGCGCTCTTCAATGAGCAGCGCGGTGATCAAATATCCGCTCACTACGAAGAACACTTCTACTCCGAGAAAGCCTCCAGGAATCCATTGAATGTCTGCGTGATACAAGATCACGGCGATGATGCTCAGTGCGCGTAGCCCATCGAGTGCGGGCTGATAGCCCAACGTCTGTCGAACGTTCATTTCAGTTTGCGAAAGGCAATGCCGATTGCAAGTACATAAATAAGTGCGCCGAAAGTGAACGGTGCTCCGATACCGACGTGGTCAAATGCAAGGCCGGCAAGTGGCGGGCCGATAACTCGCGCAAGTGCCGATGCCGACTGCTGGATTCCGAGCGCCTCTCCCCGACGATCTTCGTGTGCCGAATCGGCAACGAGTGCCGTCAGTGATGGGTTCGAAATGCCGGCGCCAACCACCATGAACAACAGTGCAACGATCATCGTCGGCCAAATAACTGCGGCCCCCAAAAACAACAGTCCGATGGAAACAAACACCAAACCGTTGCGCAATAAATGCAGCGAGCCAAAGCGGCTGGTGAGTGGGCCGATAAGCGAACCCTGCACTGCCGACATCACGACACCGACACCCAAAAAGACAACCGCGGTCGATGCCTCGGTGAGGTTAAAACGTGCACCGCCGAACAATGAGAACGTTGCCTCAAAACCAGAGAATGCCAGCATCGAGAAAAACCCAACGCCTGCAAGCGCACCGTATCGACGCTTGCGGAAAGGCACATGAACGCGAGTTGTTGGCGCAGCTTTTTTCGGGACGCGAGTCTCTTGCAAACGAATGATTGCGGCTACCTCATTGATGAGCGCCAGCGTGCCCGCGACATAAAACGGAATGTGTGGTCCGCCCAGTGCGGCGAGTCCACCAATTGCAGGGCCAAATACGAAACCCACACCAAATGCCATGCCAAGCATGCCGAGCATGCGGGCACGTTGTTCCTTGGTTGCCAAATCGGTGATGGCACTTTGTGCAACGGAGACACTTGCGCCGGAAGCGCCATCAATTAGACGGCCGGCGAACAATACCCACAGTGCACCTGCAGCGCCAGTGATGAAACTGCCGAGCGCGGTACCGAATAGTGAAATAACGATGACCGGCTTACGGCCAACTCGGTCGGACCAACGACCAAGAATTGGCGCAAAAATCATCTGTGCAAGTGAAAACGAAGCGAAGAGCAAACCGACTTGAAAGCCTGACGCACCGAAGCGGTCGGCGTATCGACCAAGAATTGGCGCGACGATACCGAAGCCGATCATGTCTAGTGCGACAGTGGACCAAATAACCCAGAACCCGCGCGGGAGTGGTTCGCGTGTTGTTGTCGCTGTATTCATGAGTGTGTTGTCAAAAACTACGCGCGGCGAACGCGCGTGCCATCTTTGGTTGACTCAACGACAAAACCTGCTGCTTGTAATTCGTTGCGTATGGCATCGGCAGTTGCAAAGTCTTTTGCCGCTCGTGCTGCGTCCAAGTCGGATGCTCGCTGCATTGTTGCCGCATCTACCTCTGCTGCGGCACGCAGCTCTAAGCCAAGCGCGGAACACATCTGCATTACGGCCAGCGACAATGCAGATGCTTGGCCACTGTTGCCTTCATCGATTGCAATGTTGGAGCGACGCACCGCGTCAAAAATGTGGGCCATTGCACCAGGCGTGTCGAGGTCGTTGTCCATCACTTCTCGAAAACGCGCGATCGTTTCGGCGTCGGGTTCTGAACTTGGTAACGACGCCTTCGACATGCGGTCGGCAAAACCATCGAGGCCAGCAAGCGCATTAACCGATGCGTCAATATTGTCTTGACCAACTTTTACCGGCGAGCGATAGTGGGTTTGCAAAAGCAACATGCGATATGCGCGCGGGTCGTAATGCTGCACTAAGTCGAGCAAGTTGGCAACGTTGCCCAAACTCTTGGACATTTTCTCGCCCTCGGTATCAACAACAAAACCGTTGTGCATCCAGTGACGAGCAAACTGTTTTCCTAATGCAACGGCCTGTGCTCGTTCGTTTTCATGGTGAGGGAAGCGCAAGTCGGCGCCGCCGCAATGCAAGTCGAAGCCCTCTCCCAACAACTCGAGGCTCATCACCACGCATTCGCTGTGCCAACCCGGCCTGCCCTCGCCCCACGGCGATGGCCAACTTGGCTCGCCAGGCTTAGAAAACTTCCAGAGCGCAAAGTCTGCGGCGCTACGTTTTTGCGCGGCGCCCAACACTTCGCGGTCGCCACCTCCAGAAAGCATGTCGTCCAGGCTTTGATGTGCAAGCAAGCCGTAATCCGGCACAGACTTGACATCTAAATACACGCCGTCGTCCGTGGTGTAAGCCGCGTTGCGCGACATCAATTCGCTAATCATTGCCACCATTTGCTCTACATATTCTGTGGCGTGCGGTACGTCTGTCGGTCGAAGCACCCCGAGTGCGCCCATGGCGTCGAACCAGACGGACTCACACTTGTGTGTGATTTCGCTCCAAGGTCGATTCTCGCGGTTTGCCCGATCGATGATTTTGTCGTCGATGTCGGTGATGTTGGAGACGAGACGCACCGAGACACCGCTCCATTCCATATATCTACGGAGAATGTCGTAGACCAAGGTGGCCCGGCCGTGGCCGAGGTGCGGGGGGCCGTACACGGTTGGGCCGCATAGGTAGATGTCCAATTTGCCCTGCTGGCGCATCTGCAATTCGCGCACTTCGCGCGTAACGGTGTCGTACAAATGCAGCACGACCACAGCCTAGAGGCGGCGTTGCGCGTCAAGCCCAGTTGCGCGCCAATACAGTAATGACGCGATGAATGTGCCTGAAAAACCCACCCT
>CAINLH010000165.1 GCA_903850275.1 uncultured Acidimicrobium sp. | reverse complement strand
TTGGCGGCAAAGTAGTGATGCGCGCTATTTGGAAACGAAACTTGCGCAAACTTCAACAAATCGTTGAAGCACCGGAAGCAAAATAGGCCTATGCAATTAGTTGTCGACACCAACAAGCTGTACCTGCAGCGTCAGGCTCGTTTAACAGCCACCATGCGTGCAATGGGTGTTTCCGCAATTCTCACGCCGGACCCAATCAACATTTTGTACTCCACAGGCTCGCGCAACATGACGGTGTGGAGCCTGATGGGCCCTTCACGATTTGTCTTGCATTGCGTTGACGGACCAACAATTTTGTTCGAGTTCAATTTGGGAGAGCATCTTTCAGAAGGATTGCCAACACTGACCGAGATTCGAACCTCAACAGGAATTACGGCTAAGAAGACTCCGCACTTCCGCGTGAATAATGAGAAGTTCGCCGACGAGATTGTCGAAATTCTTAAAACTGTGCAGGGCCAATCAAACATGCAGCTTGCTGTCGAACTTGTCGACTTCACATTTACCGACGCGCTTCGACAACGCGGGGTCACGCTTTCCGAGGCCACTTCGGTGTTTCAGACCTCGCGCATGATTAAGCAGCCACTGGAACTTGATGTAATGCGTTACGCCGCTTCGCAGGTAGAGCTTGCTGCTTCCAGCCTGGAAGAAGCCATTAGGCCTGGTCGTACAGAGAACGAAGTATGGGCAGAGTTTCACAAAGGCTTGATCGCAAGAAACGGCGAGTTTGTTTCCACCCGCCTCTTCCAAAGCGGCGTCCGAACATTCCCGTATTTCCAAGAATCGTCCGATGCAGTGATGCAAGCGGGCGACTTGGTGTGCTTCGACACCGACGCAATCGGCGTCATGAATTACGCGGTTGATTTTTCTCGCACATTCCTGTGTGGAGAGACTCCCGCAACCGACACACAGCGAAACATCTATCAAATTGCTTTAGAACAACTTGAACACAATGCTTCCAACATCAAGGCTGGTCGCAGTTTTGAGGACTTTGCTCGGCTTGCATACGACGTGCCCGCGCGCCACCGCGACTACGGCTACTACGTGCTTGCGCATGGTTTAGGAATGGCCGGAGAACATCCAAATGTCCCCCGAGTTGAGGCCGATGGATCATTCGACTTCCCTGGTGAAATCCAGGAGAACATGGTGTTGTGCATTGAGAGTTACATCGGAGACCCCGAAACCCACCAAGGGGTAAAACTCGAAGATCAGTTTCTCGTTCACGCAAACTCTGTAGAACGCCTGACTACATACCCAATGTGCTCGGCCCTTAGAGGAGTGGCAGCGCTCTGAGGAGCGCAGTCGTTGCGGCGCCCAAGATAACCACAACGATCAGTGGCAGTTTGCGCCACGCGGCAATGATTGCCACGCCCAAGCCAATGGCTCGCTCATCGAGTGCAAGCGATTGGCCGGTGGTAAAGGTGGAGTTGAAAACCAACGCCGCAAGCAGCGCGGCGGGGATGAGCAGCAGGCAGCGGGACAGCGCCTGTGGAAGTTTGCGCGAGCCAATGATGACGAAGCCAAACATTTTGAACGCGTAGGCACCGACCGAGAGCCAGATAACGAGGGCCCACGACATGTTCATGCTGAAGCCGTTTCATGGCGGGGACGTAAGCCAACGAATATTGCAACGCCCGACGCCAAGATTGGCAGGCCGATTGGAACAAACGGCGCGAGCACAACGCTGATCA
>CAINLH010000164.1 GCA_903850275.1 uncultured Acidimicrobium sp. | reverse complement strand
GTTGGCGACGGGCTGTGGCGAGTTCGAGTGGGTATTGCCAACACCGGTTGGCTTGGCACAGAGATCAGCGCATGGGCACACAAAAACGGCATCGTTCTTCCATTGACTGCGCAAATTGATGGCGTGTCCGCATCCGACATTGTTGACGGTGCTCCCCGTGTACAACTTGGTCAACTAGATGGGCGCGTGCGCTTTCGTGTCAGCGGCGACGCAAAAAGTGATGGAACGCCAGATCGGGTGCTGCACTCATGGTTGATTCGTGGCAAGAAGGGCCAAACAGTCACACTGACTGCCACGCATCAACGCGCGGGCACCTCGGTTGCCACAGTGGTGTTGCCATAACGACGGTGTGACTGAATCGCTCTGAACATAACAAAAAGCGAACTTGGCACAATCCCTACGTTTGGCAATGCAACAAACCAGTCGTCAATCATTAGTCCGTAGATTCCCCACGAGACCGACATTGTCGCAACCATTGCAAAGGTGACCACCGAGACACCAACAAGATGGCTCGTTCGTGCAGCACGCACCACTTGAGGCACTATCCCCGTTCCACCCACCACCACTGCAAGCACGCCAAGGATGTCTTGCGAGATGACGAGAGCAGATACCGCTAACGCAATCACACCTGCCTCGACCACAAAGGCCTTACGAAATGTGACTGCACCTAATTGAATTTGCTTCAACACGACGACACCGAAACCACAGATGGTCATGACATTCGCAAGCACCACCAAATAGGTTTCGGCCGCAAAACCATAAACCACCCACAAGATTGATCCGCTGAGATTTTGTAATTGAGACGAGACAGAAATGCCTTCAACTGTGTTGCGCCGGACTACGCGAAAAGCCTGAGGAATGGTGAACATGAAGGACAGGCTGATGCACCAGAGGCTAAAAATGTCGCGAAAACTCACTTCGCAACCATAGATGCTGTCGTTAGCGTTGATGGGGTCATGATTACGACCTACGCGATGAGCTTGCCCACCAAAAAGTGGGCCGAGGACACCCGTAAGTCCAGTGTCGATGTAATCCAGGCTTGGCTACAGCGGCATTTCGCTGCCGATCGAATGCCTGCAAACGTGCGGGTACGAGTTCGTCATTCACCCGAAGATGAAGTCTTTCGTGTCGAGATTTCTGAGACATTTAAACAAACAGGAGCACTTCGCTCTACAACGATCACCGTTGCGCCACATCGCGGGCAATTGGTGTTTGGTATTCGGGTTCGCCAATTGCCTGGCAAAGACGCCATCGTTCCGCGCCGTCATGTCGAGGCGCCACCAAAGCCCCTGCTGCAGCTGGGTGTTGAAATGTCGCGGTTGCTTGAGGTCTACGACGCAGAGCGTCGTGTAGCCCCGACAGTGCGCATAGTCAATACAGCGGATGAAGGGCAGGCCCTTGGCGCCGATTCGCTTGATGCTCTATCGCGCCGCTTGCCAATCATTGTCGAGTACACATTTGGGAAAACCGTCGAGTCTTCACTTACCGGCGCACTGGCACATGACTTAATTGGCATCGCACACATTGCGCATGTCAATTCACCGGATGCACTTAAAGCGTTTAATGCCTATTGCGCTAGCACCATGCTGAGCGAACAATACATCACTATTGTTTGGCCAGTACCTGTTCAGGCAAGCATCCTCACCACTTCGCAACCAAAGCGCGAACAGATCGCTGCAATGATTTTTGATGCATCATCAATGCAGCCAGAGCTGCCATTGCAGGCGCCCCCACGTGCATCGTTGTCGCGCCAATCACCACCAACCGCGATTGCGGAACCTCAGGTTGGGGCCGATATCGCCACGCTAAAGAAGACCATCGACATACTGCAGCAGCAAATCGAAGAACACCGATTTCATATTGATCAGCTTGACGAGTTGTTGGCTGAGTCCGACGAACAGAACGATGCGCTCATCGATGACATCGAAGAATTTGAATCCGAAATCGACACGATGAGGGCCGACAATGTGCGCTTGCGTGAGAACCTCGACGCAATCACCTTGCAAAAACTCGACTTGGAAGCCGAACTTGATCGGAAGGCCCCTGGCGCCATTCCACGGACAGTGCTTGATGCCGTGCATAAAGCGTTCAAGGAATGCACCAACTTGATTTTCTTGGATTCCGCTTTCAAAACTGCAGACGTTCTACAAGGACCAAATCCGGAGCGCGTTCTTAACGACCTTCGCAAACTGGACAAGGTGGTGCAAGCCTGGCGCGCTAATGCGTTTTCGTCGGCCGGACTGGGCTCGTACATGCGAGACGAGTACAACCTCGATTACGCAGCAAATATCTCAGAGGACACGGCACAAAAGTACGCCGGTTATTACACCGTTGTATACGACGGCAAACCTGTGCTGCTTGGCGCGCATCTGCGCCGAGGCAAAAATCAATCACTCATCCGTATATATATGCATATTGATTCAGCTAACAAGAAAATTGTGATCGGAAAAGTAGACCGACACGGCCCCGACCGCACTAGTTAGGCCTTCTGCGTCCTGGGCACCCAGCATCTATCGTGTGTATATGTCCTCACCCGTCTACAAGCTCTCCGACCAGTACATCACCCAGCTAGCCGCCCTCGACCCTGCAGCGGCCACATACATGGGGATCGCGGGACACGACCACGAAATGACCGACTTCAGTCCATTCGGACATGATGCTCGGGCCGCCCTCGACCGAGACACACTTGCAACACTCAAGGGGCTTGATACAACCGTTGATGCCGACCGCCTAGCCGCCGGAGTATTACGCGAGTCGCTCGAGTTAAGCGCCCTCGAACATGCGGCGAACGAGCATCTTCGATCGATTCGAGTGATTGCTGGCGACGTAGACGCAGCGAGATCAATTTTTGATTTGATGCCGACAGACACCGCTGCCGACTGGGAAGTCATCTGTGAGCGCATGTCTAAAGTTCCGTTTTCATTTGCGGGAATGCGCGAGTCTTGGGCGCTTGGCGCACAACGTGGCGCGCTAGCTCAGCGACGCCAAGTGATTGCGTCTAGCGAACAACTCGCAGCATGGGCTGGCCGGGGCAACATGCCCGCATTTTTTGAGCAATTTGTAGAAAGCGCCGCAACAGTGAAGGGCGCACCAATGGAGCGCTTGCGTGAAGTGGCCAAAGATGCATCGCGTGCGCTCGGCGAGACATCCGACTATTTGTTGAACGAATACGCGCCACTGGCCGACTTGCAGGACGGCGTCGGGCCAGAGCGTCACGCACTTGCCCGCCGACGATTCATGGGTATGTCTGTAGAAGCGAAAGATGCATACGAATGGGGTTGGGGCGAAGTTCGCCGCATCGACACCGAGATGGCCCGAGTCGCACAACAAATCCAACCCGGAGCAACCCTTGACGAAGTTCGTCACTTGCTGGACACCGACCCAGCCCGCTCGATTCAGGGCGAAGAAGGTTTGCGGGATTGGTTGCAACAACTGATGGATGAGGCAATGGAATTTCTCATCAGCAATAACCACTTCGAAATACCGCAATCAATTCGTCGAGTTGAAGCAATGATCTCCCCACCCGGTGGTGCGGCAGCGATGTATTACACGGGCCCAAGTGAAGACCTCACCCGCCCTGGCCGCACGTGGTATCCAACAAATGGTCGCACCGTTTTCCCGCGCTGGAGCGAACCGACAACCGCATACCACGAAGGAGTCCCGGGACATCACCTGCAAGTTGCAATTGCCACAATCAACTCTGAAAAACTCTCGCGCTTCCAACGCAACACATTCGTGTCTGGTCACGGCGAAGGTTGGGCACTGTACGCCGAACGACTGATGGACGAGTTTGGGTTTCTTGCCAACCCCGAATACCGGTTGGGCTACCTCTACGCACAAGCATTTCGTGCCGCACGAGTGGTTATTGATATTGGAATTCACTGTGGCTTTGCAATCCCTCAAGATTCTGGATGGCATGCGGGCGAAGCTTGGACACCCGCACTCATGCTCGAATTCCTGAGCGCCCGATCGTCAAGCGATGACGAGTTCAATCGTTCCGAGATCAATCGATATCTAGGGTGGCCAGGGCAGGCAATCTCTTACAAACTCGGAGAGCGCGTTTGGCTTGATTTGCGCGATGACGCAAAAAAGAAACACGGAGCGTCTTTTGATCTGCGCAAGTGGCATGCACATGGGCTCGGCCTTGGCAATCTAGGCCTCGATCTCCTGAAGTCGGAGATGGCACGTTTCTAATCGCAGTTAAGGAACAACAACAACGCGCGTGCCGGGCTTGGCCCAGCGATAGATAAACAACGCGTCCTCTGTCGAGCTTCTCAAGCATCCACTTCCAAGAAATGCGCCAAGTTGCTCAACCGTCTGCATTGGCTTGCCATTGCGTAGTGGTATCTCATGAAATCCGATGTTCCCACCATTGCGACCAATCGCAAATCGGGTCATGTACCTGAACGTCACTCCCGCTAGTTCGGGGCTATACGAGGAAGCGGATTGGCTAAAAACCGTATAGTTGCCGCGCTTAGGTTGGCCCTTCATGCCAGAGACCAAAAATGTACGGATCACTTCATTGTCGTCGTTGATCACCCAAACACGCTGTTCTTGATTGGCGTACACCACCCGCCGCCCCACACCAGACTGCTTTGGAACCGGGAATGAAACTGCTTCAAGAACTGTTGTTGTCGTAGTCGTGGTTTGCTGATCCCCCGAAGACGCATGAGCAGTGGCGCTGAACGGCGTGAGAACAATCAACGCACCAACGAGCCAACGATTAATCATGCGTTGAGTGTATAAAAACTTGCTGCTCAGTTTTGTTCGGTCTGGGCCGCGTCAAGAATTGCTCGAGAGGCTGATGCGCCGATGCGATTGGCTCCCGCCTCGATCATCTGCAACGCATCCGCAAGCGTTCGAATTCCGCCGCTTGCCTTAACGCCTATCGACGGACCAACTGTTGAGCGCATTAATGCAACGGCATGCGTTGTTGCTCCACCAGTTTTGTGGAACCCAGTGGATGTCTTGACAAAATCCGCTCCTGCTGCAACGGCAGATTTGCACGTCTGCACAATCTGATCATCGGTCAGTGCACCCGATTCGATAATCACCTTCAGCACTGCAGGCCGATGGACTGCAGCACGCACTTCTGCAACATCGTCCTCGACGCCACGCCAATTTCCTGACAGAACATGTGCAAGGTTAATGACCATATCGATTTCGATAGCACCGTTTTCCAAAGCAAGACCTGCCTCAAGGGCTTTTACTTCACTGCGGTGTGCTCCAGATGGAAAACCAACCACGCTCGCAACCTGGATTGTGGCTGGTAGCAAACCATGCGCAAAGGCCACATGTGATGGCGAGACGCATACGGTGCCAACCCCTAGTTCGACAGCCTCTGCGCAAAGTCTGGTGATGTCACTACTGGTTGCCTCGGGTGCCAACAACGTGTGATCGATCATCGCCGCAAGGGCCCGCGGATCGATTCCCATGCCTCCACCTTAGACGCAGGTGCAAAGTTCCACCGAGGGGGGCTACGGTTCTGTGTCGTTATGGCAACACTGCGATTCAGTTACGGAACCATGGGATCAGGTAAGAGCACGCTTGCACTGCAGATCCATCACAACATGTCGTCACGTGGTGTTGCTGGTTTGCTCCTCACCAAGTTGGATCGTGATGGTTCGCAGGTGACGAGCCGTCTAGGTGTTTCAGCACCGGCAGTCGATGTCTTTCCCGAACTGAACATTTATGATCTTGCGCAATCAAAGATGCCGCTGCAGTTCTTGGTGTGCGACGAAGCACAGTTTTACACCATCGACCAATGCGACCAATTAGCAAAAGTAGTTGACGAATTAGGAATCGATGTCTATGCATTCGGTCTCATTTCGGATTTCCGTGGACTGTTGTTTGATGGCACTAAGCGACTGCTGGAAATTGCCGATCAACGCGTCGAGATGCAAGTCGAAGCGCGCTGCTGGTGCGGGAGTCGTGCCAATAACAACGCCCGCTTGGTAAATGGTGTCATTGTCTACGAGGGCGAGACGGTAGTCGTCGGCGACACCGACAAGACAACAAGCGAACCGTTATTTGGCGACGATGTTCGCTACGAATTGCTGTGCCGAAAGCATTATCTCTCTGGTGACCTTGGGGCTACTCAGTAGACATTCGATTTTTCGTCTGTTGCAAGAAGACCACGGCAGTAACGACTCCCACGCCTAACGCATTACCAACAAGGTCGTTGAGTTGGCGCGACCGCAGTTCGGTAAATAAAGGTTGGCTAATTTCAACCGCAATTGTCCAGGCAAGTAATGCAGCAAGCGATATCACTCGTTGGCGAAATTTTGTGAACGAATACGCCAATAAAACAGCGCTCGCGCCCCAGATAACAGCGTGTAAATCGGCATCGCCACTGGGTCGGCTTTCCATGACTGATGTAGTGGCGTCTTCGTTAACACGCAAAGCAAAAGTAACGATGTCGGACCACCACTGGATCGCAGTGTCAGACCACATCAACGCAGTTGCCAAACCAATTACGAGACAAGCAACAACGCGAAGGCGGCAGCACAATGTGAATTAGCCCAGTCGGATTGCGCGTTTCACTGGCCTGTCCCAGCCGGGCTGACCAGTTGGCTTCGGGCTTGGCCAAAGGCCTGGGCCCATTTCCACCATGCCGTGATGAGCGCCGTATTCACCGAGCAAGTTCAGAAACGGGTCGGCATCAAAGGCCTCTGCGCCGCGAACGCCGGTTGACTTCCAACTGCCATTAGCCAACAACTCGAGTGCAACAACCGGACAAATTGCGGTTTGCCAAAGAACGGCTTGGGATCCCCAATCGCGCATTGTTGTTTCGTTGTCCGCAACGTGATACAGGTACACCTCGCGTGGTTCGCCATCGTATGTGCCACGAACCCAGGTGCCGGCGCATGTCTTGCCGTGCATGAGGTGACCCAACTTCGCAGGGTTCGGCAACACCGCTGCCAACACGTCGCGAGGAGCAACATTGACATCGCCAACACGAACATGTTCTTTGCTGTCTAGGCCGAGATAAGCGAATGTTTTCAACCAGTCAATAAACTCGGCGCCAAGGCTGTACTTGAATGTCACTCTGTTGCATTCGATCTCGCGTGGAATAAGCAGCACTTCCTCGTGCTCTACGTTGACACACTCGTACGGCCCGATACCTGCTGGGAAGTGGAACACTTCGGGCTCGCTGAAGCAGTCGGTAGTGAACAATCCCTTGTTCTTTTCCCAGACAATTGGAGGATTCAAACACTCTTCAATAGTGGTCCAGATTGAAAACGTCGGTGCAAAATCAAGACCATCAATCGAAAGGTTCGACCCATCGCGCACGCCAATTTCGTCGATGGTGTCAAACAAGTTGTCTGCTGCATACCGAGCGAACACATCGCTCAGTCCTGGCTCAACACCCATGCCAACGAGCGCCAAAATACCGCGTTCCCGCCATTGAGCATCGGCAGCAAGCTGATCCTTGCCGAGTGGCGAACCTACCTCTTCGTATGGGTTTGTCTGATGGGGTTCGCTCAGGTTCATCGCCATATCGATGTAGTTGCAATGTGCCTCGTAAGCGGCGCCGAAAATGGGTTCGTTCATGCGCGGATCGCACGCATTAACTACAACATCGGCTTTGACTTTATGAATGAGTGCCTTAATGGCTTCCTTATCGCGCGCATCAACTTGTTCTGCAACAAATTTTGTTCTGTCATCGAGCAGCGCAATTGCTTCCTCTGCACGTGACTTAGTGATGTCCGCGAGGACAAAGGTAGAGAAAAATGATCGGGTCTCAGCAATAGACGCCATTGAGGCGCCTACACCACCTGCTCCGATTACCAAGATATTCATTACACACCAGTTCTTTATGCATAAAACATGTTGTTTTATGCAGTACTTACAGTGTTCAGGCTATCGGCAAACGATTAAAAAACGTTGAGCAGATCAACAACGAAAACGAGCGTTTCGCCACCTTTAATTACGCCACCTGCACCATGTGCGCCATAACCCATATCTGGTGGAATTGTTAATTGACGGCGACCCCCGACTTTCATCCCCGCAACACCGTTATCCCATCCAGAAATTACTTGGCCGGCACCCAAACGAAATTCGAAGGCTTCGTCGCGATCCCACGATGCATCAAATTGTTTTCCAGTGCTCCACGCAACACCGACGTAGTGCACAGAAACGTTTTTGCCTTTGACCGCTTCGTCACCAGTGCCAACGACGATGTCGTCAATAACCAATTGGGACGGTGCTTCAGATTGAGGGATGGTGACTGTTGGCTTGGTGGAAGACATCGCAGAAGATTAGCAAGGCCGAAATACAAAGGGCCCCCC
>CAINLH010000163.1 GCA_903850275.1 uncultured Acidimicrobium sp. | reverse complement strand
GCTGATCGAAGGTGCACTTGCGAAAGCCAAGGAAATCCTTGCTAATTCACCTTTCGCTGTTTCACTAACCAAAGAAGCAATGTGGACCGCGCTTGAGATACCTTCAATGCAAGCTGCAATTGATCTTGAAAATCGTCAACAGATAATGACAAGTCTCACCAACGATGCTGCAGAGGCAATGAACGCCTTTGTTGAGAAACGTCCGCCAAAATTTACAAATTCGTAGGCGTGTCCTAAGGGAAAACTAAATCGACTGTGGAGCCTCGCGCAACCTGGTCTCCATTGTTTACTTCTTGCCCACCAACGAGCGCCTTCTTCAATCGGTTTTGTTGACGCCCTGTAACTTTTCCTACAAGGAAGCCAGACTCGACTAGTCGCGGTTCAACGATTGAAAAGTTGTTGCCAATAATGTTCGGAAGTGCCACCAAGTCGGGGCCAAGCGAAATGGAATATGCAATGCCACTATCGCGCGGAACCTTTGTTCCAGGCGGCGGCGCCTGCGCACCAATCGTTCCTTCTGCTGCAGCGTTGCTCTTCGATGGCGGTGTTTCAGTAAGCACCAGTTTCAAATCAACCAATGCCGCCTGCGCCTGTTCCAGCGTTAGCCCAAGCAACGAAGGCACTTCGCGCAATGCAGGGCCAACCGAAACCAACACATCTATTGCGGTGCCCTTCAGCACCTCATCTCCGGGAGACAATCCCGGCTGCTCCGGAATAATCCAAGAAATTGTTGCGCCGGCAGGAATGTCTTCGTTCTCGGTTTCCTTCACTGTTGGCACCAAGCCAAGCGCAGTTAATTCATCCAATGCTTCTTGCACTGCTTTTCCAGCAATGTCTGGCATGCGTGCAAGCGTCGCGCCCTTCGAAACAACAACGAGCAATACTTGGCCCTCTTTCAAACTGGTGCCATCTGCGGGTTCGGTTCGGATGACCGAGCCGGCGGCAATCTCATCGGAGTGTTCGGATGCGACCACTACGTCCCAATTAAATGGCGACAACAAATTGCGGGCTTCGCCCTCACTGATACCGACCACAGCAGGAATGGTGTGCGACTGCTTTACCAATACTCGGAAACCAATTCCGCCCGCAATCAATACCGCAATCACTGCGCCAATGGCCCACAAACGCTTGTGTCGTCGTACTTCACTTGGTGAAGCCACAACCAACGGCTTCTCTAAATCGGCCTCACTGATTACAAGCCGCCCCGAACCACCTGTGGCAGGCCCAGCGCTGTCATCTTCGGGTATTCCAACAAGGCTCGGCCTCGTGATCTCACCAGTTTTCTCGGCAACCTTCTGTTCGATCACGGCTTCAAAACTGAGCGGTGCCAATGTTTCGATTGGCTCGGGCAACGGCACCTTCTCGGCAATTGCGGCAAGTGCTCGGCCAAACTCGAGCGCAGTAAATCGCTCGGTGGCGTCGGGGCGTCCTGCGCGCTCGAGCGGTGCAGCAATCGGCCCCAAGTCGGCAGACACAGGAAGCAGTTTTCCAACTCGCGCTGCAAGCGTGATTCCTGCTGTGTCACCTAAAAACGGAACAACGCCGGTAATTGTCTCGAGCAATGTAAGTGCCAGCGAATACACATCGCTTTGCTCTGTTGGCTGTTCACCACTTGCAATTTCTGGCGCGGCATAACTTGCCTGCTCGTTGCTCATCTGTTCGGCATCCATCACGCGCTTGATGCCAAGCCCCGCAAGCCGCACTCGGTTGTCTTCGCCAAGGAATATGTTTGCCGGTCTCACGTCGCCGTGCACCCAACCTTTGGAATGAATGAAGTGCAATGCACGACAAACGTCCAGGCCAACAACCAAGGCTTGAGAAGCTGTCAGCCTGCGCCCACGATCAAGTATCTGGCGCAACGTGCCACCGGAGTACGTCTCTAAAACGGTGTAGGTGTACAACGTGGTACCAACGGTTTCGGTGCCCCAGTCCTCCACCGATGCAAGTGACGGGTGACTGATCGACGAAAGCAATTGCGTTTGGCGCTTAAACACCTCGACGGCGTCGCTTGCCGACACCACGCCAGCACTCAAATCCACCAACGACTCGGCCGTGGCTGCACGAACCACCACCTTTTTTTGGCTTCGCACATCGGTGGCATCGAACACAGCCGACGTCCCCGAACCGCTTCCCAGCGGGGCGTCGATGCGATAACGGCGCGCAAGTACTG
>CAINLH010000162.1 GCA_903850275.1 uncultured Acidimicrobium sp. | reverse complement strand
TCTTGGCCCTGTTGGCGTACAGACGAAGGAGGGGAATGACATCCAGTTTGAAAAATCAAAGGCACTAGAACTGTTGGCATGGATCTCCACCCATCGCGAACGCCCAACGCGAGTTGCGGCAAGAACGGCGTTGTGGGAAATGAACGTTCAGGATGCAACGTTTAACAACATCGTCTCGGATTTGAGGCGTGGCCTTTCTCGATCGGCCAAAGACAACAGCGAGATCTTGCTCCGCACATTTAGCGACAACCTCTCGCTACTTGACACCGTCATCACCGACGCGGACATTTTGGAACGTGCTGTTCATCAAGCACATCAAGAAATGAATGAGGAAGCGGCCGATTCGCTTCGTCAAGCACTGATCTATGTGCGAGATCTCCCATTCGCGGGAACTCGCTATCTTTGGCCAGACACCGAAGGAATCACCTCGAGGTTGGTACTCACCGCAATAACTGCCGCAATTTTGCTTGCGGAACACTGCTTAGAGCGCTCCGACATAGATGGCGTGTTCTGGGCCACCGGCCAAGGGTTGAAGGTGTTGCGCGGGCACGAAGAGTTAATCGCGCTTCGCATGCGAGCATTCGCAGCGCGCGGAGACTTTGCGGGAATCGAATCAGAGTGGTCGTCGTATGAACGAACAGTTCGCCGAGACCGGCACTTCGGTGGCAGCATTTCACCCATTCTTCGTGAGGTGCATCAGGGCCTGATCGCCTAAGAGACAGCGTTATATTGTCCGCATGACTTCAGAACAAGAGATCGTTGATAGTCCAACCGAATGGGTTGCGGATCACATTGCTAGATATGTGCAATCAAATGGCGAAGACGGCCATATATGGCAGGGAGTACCAACGCTGCTGTTGACGACTGTTGGTAAAGTGAGCGGCGCGAATCGACGCACTGCTTTGATTTATGGTCGAATTGGTAATGACTACGTGATTGTTGCGTCAAAGGGCGGCCATCCCACACATCCACTGTGGTACAACAACTTGGTGTCGCACCCAACAGTTCGTTTGCAGGTAGGCGCTGAAGTATTTGATGCAACCGCTACGACGATGGCGGAAGGAATTGACCGAGAAACCGCATGGGCTGAGATGGTAAGAATTTGGCCTGGCTTCGCGGACTATCAGGAAAAAACAGACCGAAGAATTCCCTTGGTTCAACTACAACGAATTAGTTAGCGAGATTTGTTTCAGGTTTTCCTGCACCAGACACAATGGCGATGGCGATCAGTGGCAGATACGCCAAGATTGCTCCGATAGTTCCGTCAATCCGATCAGTGGCAACTAGGTAGGCAAATGGGAGCAACCAAGCCACGGTTATGAAGAGCACGCCAAGCGTGACACGTCGATGTGATTCGGTGCGCATTGCAACGCGCTGATAGGCGTGACTCCGATGGGCAACGTGCGGACGCTCTCCACGCAAGATTCGACGGATGAGCGTGATTGTCGCATCGACGATAAAGACACCAAGCATGATTACCCAAACCCAAAAGAATCTGGAATCATCGTTTGTGGAAATAAGTGACATTAGTGCCAGCACGATCCCCAAAAACCCACTGCCCACATCGCCCATAAAGATTCTTGCGGGTGGGAAGTTGAAAGCAAGAAACCCTAAGACTGAGCCCGCAAGCAGAATCGGGGGGACTGTTGAGTGCAAAGAAAGGTCTTGTTGGTACGAAAGTACCGCAACGCCAACGCATGCCGAAATTGTTTGGACCGCTGCAATGCCGTCAATTCCATCCATGAAATTAAAGAGATTGAGTAGCC
>CAINLH010000161.1 GCA_903850275.1 uncultured Acidimicrobium sp. | reverse complement strand
CGTAAAGAGCGAAACTCAGGCCGCAGAAGAAGCAGCTGGCGGTTATGTAGCACCAGTGACAGAGTCGGCTCCTGCAGCAAATTATGCAGAAGGCGAATGGGTCACAAACGAAACCACTGGCGCAATGGAATGGCACGCAGCCGACGGTTCGGTTGTCAGTCAAGAGCAATGGGCAAGTGCTAGCGAAACAGGCGAGACCGCCCCGAACGAATCAGAGGCGTAACACTTGGCCAAGATCCTGCGCGTTCATGAGCTTGCCAAAGAGCTCGGCATGTCCAATCAAGAGACCCTTGATTTGTGCGGCAAGCTTGGCATTGGTGTAAAAACTCAGTCGTCAACGATCATTGAGCAACAAGCCGACCGCGTGCGCGCGAAAGCCGAGCGCGAAGGTCTTGTTCGCGAACAACAACCAGAAGAGCCAAAACCAGTAAAAAAGGCAGCGAAAAAAGCCGCTCCGAAAAAAGCTGATGATGGCGAAGAGAAGCCTGTCAAGAAGGCAGCAAAGAAAGCGGTCGCTAAGAAAGCGCCTGCTAAAAAAGCTGCTGCCAAGAAAACATCAACTGACGAAACTGTTGACGCACCGAAAGAAGTTGCAGAAACTTCGAATGTCGAACCAGCGGTGCCAGTTGCACCAATTGTTTCCGCCCCAGTTATTTCATCTGCTCGTCCGATTACCAGCGCCGCCCCTGTTGCGAAGCCTGCTGCAATGCGTCCAGCTGCACCCATTGCGCCAACAGCGCCAGTTGCACCTGCAACAGCACCTGCTGCACCAGTAGCACCTGTTGCGCCGGTCGAATCCGCTGCGTCAGCTGCACCAGCTGCTGCACCAATGCCGCCGCGTACTGCACCAAGTGGTCGTCAAATTCCGCCGCCTCCAGGTAGTAGTCGTCCAATTCCACCACCACCCGGCAGTTCACGACCAAGCGGCCCTGTAACTGGTCGTCCGCCAATGGGCCCACGCCCAGGTGGCCCTGGTGCTGGTCGTCCAAGTGGTGGTGCCGGCGCACGTACCGGCCGTCTTCCTGCAAGTGCACTCGGCCGCGGTCCAGTTGGCACTGGCGGCCCAATGCGTCCAAGTGCTCCTGGCGCTGGTCGTCCAAGCGGTGGTCCTGGCGCAGGTCGCCCAGGTGGTCCAAGTCGCAGTTTCGGTGGTCCTGGCGCCGGTCGTCCTGGCGGCGGCCCTGGTGGTCCTGGTGCTGGTCGTCCTGGCGGCGGCCCTGGTGGCCCAGGCGGCGGTCGTCCTGGTGCAGGTGGTCGTGGCAATGGCCAACGCCGTTCACCAAAGAAGAAGTCACGCGCACGTCGTCGTCAAGATTTCGATGAAATGTTGCCGCAGTCAACGATGGGCTACACCGCTAGCAACGCGCCAGTGCCAGAAGGCATCGTTGTCATCGAACGCGGTTCTTCTGCCCAAGAGTTTGCGCCGAAGCTCAATCGCACATCTGCCGACGTAGTTCGCTTCTTGATGGAGCACGGTGAAATGGTGACAGCAACCATGACGCTTGCCGACGAACAGATGGAGTTGTTTGCCATCGAAGTTGGCGCAGAAATGTTGCTCGTCGACCCGGGTCAGCAAGAAGAAATGGAGTTGCAGGCTCTGTTCGACGATTCCGATGACGACGATCCAGAACAGCAAATGCTTCGTTCGCCGGTGATCACCGTCATGGGTCACGTCGACCACGGTAAAACCACGTTGCTCGACCGCATTCGTTCAACCAGTGTTGTCACTGGCGAAGCAGGCGGCATTACGCAACACATCGGTGCATACCAAGTTGAAAAGAACGGCAAGTCAATCACTTTCATCGACACACCAGGTCACGCTGCATTCACCAAAATGCGCGCGCGTGGTGCACAAGTCACCGACATCGTTGTGTTGATGGTTGCCGCCGACGACGGCGTGATGCCACAAACAATTGAAGCAATCAGCCACGCACGTGCGGCCGAAGTGCCAATTGTTGTTGCTATCAACAAAATCGATAAAGACAATGCCGATGTGCCACGCGTGATGGCACAGCTTGCCGAGCAGGGCCTTACTCCCGAGTCGTGGGGTGGCGACACCATCGTTGTCGAGATGGCGGCGCAAAGTGGTTTGGGTGTCGACGACTTGCTGGAGCAACTCAGCGTTGTTTCCGAAATTGAAGAACTTACGGCCAACCCAACCGGCCGTGCCAAGGGCATCGTGCTCGAAGCACAGCTTGATATCGGTCGTGGCCCTGTTGCCACTGTGCTGGTCGATAAGGGAACTCTAAAAGTTGGCGACCCAATGGTTGCCGGCGCGGCGTGGGGCAAGGTTCGTGCAATCATCAACGACAAAGGTCAGCAGATCAAAGAAGCCGGCCCGTCTTCGCCAGTACAGATTCTTGGACTAAGCACAGTGCCAAACGCCGGCGACGAATTCCGCGCCGCGCCAAATGAAAAAACAGCACGCACCGTTGCCGAATCGCGCGAACAACGTTTCCGCACCATCAACCAACGTGGCGATGCCCGTGTGCAACGCGGCGTAAAGCTCGAAGATATCTTTAGCCAAATTCAGGCTGGCGAAGTTGCCACACTCAACGTCATCATCAAGTCCGACGTGCATGGTTCGCTCGAAGCCGTAACCGAGAGCCTCCGCAAACTGGAAAGCGAAGAGGTACGCGCCGCATTCGTACACCGTGCGGTTGGCGCCATCACCGAAAACGACATCGCCCTTGCTGCTGCCACCAACGCAACACTGATCGGGTTCAATGTCCGCCCAGATCGAAAAGTACGCGATTTGGCCGAGGCCGAAGGCGTCGAGATTCGTACCTACGAAATCATCTACAAACTCATCGAAGACATCGAAAAAGCGATGAAGGGCATGCTTGCTCCCGAGTTTGAAGAAGTGGTCACTGGCGAAGCCGAAGT
>CAINLH010000160.1 GCA_903850275.1 uncultured Acidimicrobium sp. | reverse complement strand
AATAGCGAAGTGGTGTTTGTTGTTCCAACCACAGCGCCATCCGTGTCGTCATTGCCTAGTGCGTCAACCACCACTACCACCATTGCAAAACTTCCGCGTCGAGTAGTTATCGTCGGCGACTCTCAGGCTCACTCACTCGCAGTCAACAAGCCAAGCGGTATCGAAAAAACATTCATTGTCTCTGATGGCTCGATCGATGGCTGCGGCGTCTACGACCGCGGTGTTGGAACAGGTGGCAAGAACGGAACTTTCCGCAGAAACTTTGCGAACTGTGTTGGTTTTGAAAAGAGTTGGGCAAAATCAGCCACGAATGCAAAAGCAGAAGTTGCCCTGGTGGTGCTTGGGGCATGGGAAGTGCTTGATCTCAAAATCAATTCGTTCCTGTTCAAAGTGAATACCACACCAGCAGACACGATGTTCCGTACGCAAGTACAACGTGGTGTTGCAGCATTGCGTCAAACGGGAGCAACGGTGGCACTGTTAGAAGTTGCGTGCATGCGGCCAGTCGACTCGAGTGGCGGGCCTGTACCCGCATTGCCAGAGCGCGGCGACGACACCCGCACTGCGCACCTCAACGATTTGTTGCGTGAAATTGCCGTGCCAGAAAACGATGGCGTGTACTTCATCAGCGGCCCGCGTGAGTGGTGCAACAATCCCAAGATTTCAACGAGCCTCAGCTACCGCTGGGATGGCGTCCATGCCTACAAGCCCGGCGCCAAACTGATCTTTGAAACCGTTGCCCAGCAACTGCTGCAGTTGCCCGTAACGAAGTAACGAATTCAGCGAACTGGCAGTCCCAGCCCTCGCGCAATCACGATTTTTTGTATTTCGCTCGTGCCTTCTCCAACTTCAAGAATTTTTGCGTCGCGGTAAAAGCGCGCGATGGGGTTGTCTTCAATGAATCCGCTGCCACCAAAGATTTGAGTTGCAACCCGAGTTGCTGTAACGGCTGTTTCAGTGGAATACAACTTGGCCATTGATGCTGCCTGAGAACAAGGGAGACCCGCATCTTTCAACCAAGCTGCTTTATAGGTGAGGTTCGATGCGTTTTCAACCGCCACTGCAAGGTCTGATAGCGCAAACGCAACGCCTTGGTTTCGTCCAATCGGCCCGCCAAATGCCTGGCGTTCTTTCGCGTACTGGGTAGACAACTCAAGACAGGCACGCGCACAACCAACTGCAAGCGCAGAAATTGCAATGCGTCCATCATCAAGGATCGCCATAAAATTCTGAAATCCTGTGCCGATATCTCCCAACATGTTTTCCTTCGGGATTTCGACGTCGACAAGCGACAGCCCATGAGTGTCGCTGGCATGCCAGCCCAATTTTCGATAGGCAGGCTCAACCGTCAGACCTTTTGTGCCGGACTCGATGATGAAACTTGAAATTCCATCTTCGGTGCGAGCCGTAACCGTAATGATCGAGGTGATTGATGTCCCCGAGTTGGTGATAAACGATTTCGAACCATTGATGATCCATTTGTTTCCCGAAAGTCGTGCGGTAGTTCGGGTTGCACCGGCATCGCTTCCCGCGTCGGCTTCAGTCAGACCAAATGCCCCAAGTGTCTTTCCTGCAACCAAGTCTGGCAACCACCGTTGCTTCTGATCTGGTGTTCCAAAGCGGAATAGTGGGTTCGCACCAAGACCAACACCAGCGGAAAGAGTGATTCCGATCGATTGATCTACGCGGCCAAGTTCTTCAATAGCAAGGCAGAGAGAAATGAAGTCGCCTCCGCCTCCGCCCCATTCTTCTGGGAAGACCAAACCAAAGAGACCAAGTTCGGCCATTTTTGCTACTGCGTCGAGTGGAAAAATTCCTTTTTCATCCCACACTGCAGCGTGGGGGGCTATTTCTTTTTCGGCAAAATCGCGCACGACGAGGCGGAAAGCCTCGTGTTCCTCGGAAAAATTGAAGTTCATTTCGTGCCGACCCCTTCATTTTCTGTGTAATTCGCGTGTAGGCGAATTTCAGATTGAGGATGACTGTAGTTGGGCTTCGCACTCAAAACAGAAGTTGTGAGAGTCATTGGTAAAAACAGTTACCGAGTAGTAGGAGTTGAATACAAACTCGAGGTCCCGTTTAACTTGCGGGGCTGATCATGCCATGAGTATGGTGTGCCTATCGTCATAAACGAAATCGTTCAGTTTGCCCTGCTGGGTTTGGGGGTCGGGGCACTCTATGCATTCGCGTCCCAGGGCCTCATCGTCATTTTTCGTGGAACTGGGATCATCAATTTTTCTCTTGGTGCAACTGCGATTGCAGGAGTATTCCTGCAATGGGAATTGCAGTACGAGCACGGGATGTCGTTCCTCTTAGCTTCATTCTTTGGAATCCTGCTCTCTGCAACATTGGGTTTTCTCACCCACTGGATGTTGCTTCGCCCATTGCGCAAAGCCAGTTCACTCATTCGAGTTATTGCGACTCTGGCGGTATTCGTAACCATTCAAGCGGGCGTGGTTATTCGTTACGGTTCGGAGCCCAGACAGATTCCAAGTTTTCTACCCTCTCAGCGACTGATTTTGTGGTCGGACGTTGGGATCACCATGGACCGCATTGTGCTTCTTGCTCTCGGTTGCTTGTCGGCTGTTGGCCTGTGGCTGTTGTACCGCTCCAGCAATTTCGGGCTTGCCACCGAGGCAGTATCCGAAAACGAGCAGGCTGCCTCCGCGGTCGGCATTTCGTCAAACTCGATTGCGGTGCTCAACTGGGTTCTCGGCTCATCGCTTACAACAGTCGCGGGAATATTGGTCGTACCAATTATCACACTTCAGGTCACGGTCATGACGGGGCTCGTCCTCGCGGCGTTAGCTGCCGCGCTCGTGGCTGACTTCCGATCTTTTCCAATCGCTACTGCGACCGCCTTCGTGCTTGGTATTGGTCAAACATTGGTTGGGCGGTTTACAGATCAACAGGGTCTTGGTCCGTCGCTTCCGTTTCTGATCGTAGTTGCCGTGCTGGTTCTCCGAGGAACGTCGCTCCCGAATAGAGATTATTTCCTCCGTGAATTTCCGATGTTGGGAAGCGGACGGATTTCTTGGGACTGGACGCTTTTTGGATCGGGCGTCATCGTGTTTCTGATGTTGACGAAATCACCTAAGTGGATTGATGCTCTTACTGTCTCTCTTTCGGTGGCAGTTGTTTTGCTTTCAATGGTGGTGCTTACTGGCTATGCCGGTCAGTTGTCGCTTGCGCAGTATTCAATTGCGGGGTTCGGCGCGTATGCGGCTGGGCGCCTTGCATCTGTATTCGAGCTTCCATTTTTGCTCGCAATGGTTATTGGAGTTGTTGCAGCCGTACCACTTGGAATGTTGTTTGCTATCCCTGCTTTGCGAACTAGGGGTTTGAACTTGGCGATTGTGACGCTTGGAATGGGGACAACTCTCGAATTGGTGTTGTTTAAAAACAGAAATTACACGGGCGGAGTTAAAGGAACGTTGGTTGAGAGCCCAAGTATTTTTGGGTACAGCATCGACTCGATTGTGTATCCGGAACGCTATGGAATTTTTGTGCTTGCCATGGCTATTTTTACGGTCTGGATTGTCTCGAACGTGCGGCGAAGCCGCAGTGGTCGTCGGCTTATTGCCGTTCGCACCAACGAGCGAGCCGCCGCAGCACTCGGCGTTGATATTTTTGCCGCAAAATTGTTTGCTTTCTCACTTGCATCTGCCATAGCCGCATTGGGTGGGATTCTCGTTGCATTTCGTGTTAGTTCAATCAGCTATCAGTCGTTTACAACGTTTACATCAATTACCTACGTAGGTTTTGCGTTGGTCGGTGGAATCGGTCAACTTTTAGGACCGTTTTTTGGTGGCACGATGGCCGCTGCTGGACTGACACAAGAAATTTTTGAATCAACATGGGATGGCGTAGGTCGTTGGATTCAATTGATTAGCGGAATCGCCACGATGCTCACCGTTTTGTACTATCAAGATGGTTTGGCAGCGGAGTGGGTAAAGATTTTTCGGCAAATGAAGCGAACGAAGAAGTGGGGTCGTTCGTATCACATTGATCTAGCGGATGTTTCAGTTCCAGACAATGATGGAGCTAACGAGTTCAAAGTGAACCCACAGACATTGCACGTGAATACCTTGAGAGTGCAATATGGGGCCGTAGTTGCGGTAGACGACGTCAGCTT
>CAINLH010000159.1 GCA_903850275.1 uncultured Acidimicrobium sp. | reverse complement strand
TGGGGGCGAACGACGGAATCATCTCGACGGCGTGTCTCATCTTGGGTGTCGCCGCAGCCGACGCCGAACGCGGGACCATTATCACGGCAGGCATTGCAGCGCTCGTTGCCGGTGCTGCTTCGATGGCAATAGGCGAGTACGTGTCTGTCAGTTCACAGCGCGACTCGGAGCAGGCCGACATTGCCAAAGAAATGTGGGAGCTCGAGCACACTCCCGAGCACGAACTCGACGAACTGACAGCGATCTACAAAGGCAAGGGTTTGACGCAAGAGTTGGCGCGTGCGGTAGCGATTCAATTAACCAAAGAAGACGCACTGAAGGTGCACATGGCAGAGGAGTTGGGCATCAGCCAGCTCACGCTTGCCCGCCCTGTGCAGGCAAGCGTTAGTTCGGCGCTTTCATTCTCGGTTGGTGCCGCAATTCCGCTTATTGCGGTTTCCGTGGCGTCCGCATCGCAGCGCATCACCACCACCGTGCTCGTCGCGTTATTGACCTTGGTTGCTCTTGGACTTGCCAGTTCAAAGGCCGGCGGTGCGCAGCCACTAAAGCCGACACTTCGGGTGCTTGTGGGCGGAGCAATCGCGATGGCGTTCACGATGGCCGTCGGAAGTTTGGTCGGTGGAGTCGTGCTGTAGTTCCAATTCGTTCACAATTGCTTGCGACTGTAAGCATGACGTGTCATGACTGATCTGGCTAAGGCTCAAGGAATTAGGCCACGAGAGCTTTTTGCGATCCGTCCCTTCCGGTTGTTGTGGACAAACAGTTTTTTGTTCATCCTTGTTCAGAGCACCCAGCGTTTTGCTTTTGTCTGGTTGGCGCTTGAACTGGGCGCAAAATCAGATATCAGCGGACTTATTTTATTTGTTATGGGAGTGCCTGTAATTCTCATTTCCTTGATTGTCGGGGTGATGAGCGATCACGCCGATCGACGAATGCTTTTGTTGGTAAGTCAAACAGGGGCACTGTTGATAACCGTTGCTGTTGCAGCGATGGTGTCATTTGGACACATAACCATTCGCTATGCAGTTATTGGTTCATTCATCTCGGGAATTTTTATTGCAATCGGTTCGCCTGTTCGAAATGCGATCATCCCATCAATTGTTCCAAACGACAAGTTGGTGGGCGCCATTGCGGTTAACACGATTGGCAGTAATTTGGGTCTGATCATTGGGCCCGTTGCAGCAGGCCCGGCTATTGCGGTGTGGGGGATCGAGGGTGCATTTTGGCTGCAAGCGGCGATGCATTTAGTGGGATTCTTTGCATTGATTCCGTTGCAGCTGCCAGCAAGTGTGAACACTCAACGCAAGAGAATGCGTGAAGAGATATTCGGTGGTATCAGCTTTATTCGCGGCCACGCAGAAGTTCGGTCGTTCTATGTTTTGCTTTCGGCATCAATTTTGTACATGATGGCGCCATGGATAGTGCTTGGTCCGCAGATTGCTAAAGAGCAGGCCGGAGCATCTGGTAGCCAAACAACAATTTTGTTTGGCCTGCTCGGGATAGGCCAATTCGTTTCTTCGATAGGCATTTTGCGATACAACCACAAAATTCAGCAAAAGGGCTTGTGGTTCATTGGCGGACTGTGTTGGGGTGGGTTTGTACAGATCGTGCTTGGTCAATCAAATTCGATCGCCATGATGTCCGTGCTGCTATTTGCTTGGGGGCTCGGTGGTGGTTTTTATATGAACCTGAGTCAAACTCTCATTCAAAACAACACACCAGCAGCCGTGATGGGTCGAGTGATGGCCGTCCATTCTCTATTGATGTCAGGTTTGGCGCCGCTCGGCGCACTCTTCGTTGGCCTAATCGCACGCCGAATAGATTCGGCACCAGAGACTTTTTCAGTAGCAGGTGCTTTGATGCTGCTTACTGCAATCTATTTCTTGACTACAAAGAAGAATTTGCGCTCAATGGCCTAGTATTTCGTCCATGACCATTTCATTTCGCGCACTCGATATCCCCGCATCACAATTAGCAGAAAAGCCACTTGCTCAGCCTTCGGCAGAACCGCTTAGTGGCGAGATTCTTACTCGCGCACAAGTGTTTCTCGATAACGAAACAGTTACTGCAGGAACTTGGGAATGCGAGCCAGGTGCATCACGATGGGAGTTCACCACTCGTGGCGAAGTGATTTATGTTTTGAAGGGCCGGATGACCGTGCATGAAGATGGTGGCGAAGCTGTCGAACTGACAGCAGGATCAAGCTGCATTTTCCCAATTGGCTGGAAGGGCGTTTGGACGGTGCACGAGACGTTGCGCAAAGTGTTCGTCGTCTATCGCACTGCCTAATCATGATTGAAGTGGTAGGCGTGTATAACGCCGACTCCTCATTCGTGGGTGAAGTTTCCTACTGGATAGGTGCCCGCTTAGGCGTCGCACACTGTTCACTCTGCGATGTGACTCATGGTCTTTTTACCGAACGAGCAGACTGGAGGTCTTGTCGCGACCAGTCTCCATTTTCGATCTCAATGTTTCACCGCAATGATCAGCCTGAAGCGGTGAGGGCTGCCGCAAACGACGTGGCTCCCGTTGTCGTTGCGTTTGTCAACGACAAGTATCAAGTGCTGCTTGGGCCGCAACAAATCGACGCTTGTGAAGGTTCACCTGAACGACTTGTCGACGCAATTACCAAAGCGTTGGGGCTATAACCTAACCCGAATAAATCGCGGGGCATTGCTTGCGAATGCGGAGCCCAGCGCTTCTTTGAGTTGTGGCGGTGTCGTCACATCGATGGCCTCCCACCCGAAGCCGCGCGCGATTGCGGTTGGGTCGTGTGAGGAGATATCGACGCCCATTCGAGCGGCGTCGACATCATCAAACGACTCACGAATTTGTGCATAACCAGTGTTGTCCCAGATCAAGAGGGTGATGCGCTGCTGCAAGTCGTTCGCTACTGCCATTTCGGAAAGCGTGAACAACCAACCACCATCGCCAACAATTGCCAAGATCGGACGTTCGGGTGCTGCAACCGCTGCACCTATGGCCATGGGTAGGGCGCAACCGAGTGTGCCAAGCCCGTATGGTGCCAGCCAAGATCGGGGTTGCGTTGCGGGTAGCCACCAATGCGCGCTGTATGCCAACTGTGTGGAGTCGAGTGCAACAATCACATCGCTCGGCAATGTCTGTTCAATTGCTTCCAGCCAGGGAACAAATTGCGCACCGGTTTTGGCACGGGCATGTTCGCGCCATGCTTTGGCTTGATCCTGGCCGGCTGTTGATGTTTTCGTGTGAATTGCATCTGTAAGCGCAGACAGCGTTTCGCCTGCATCTCCAACTAGCCCAACCGTTGGTGTCGTACGGCGCGTTAGCTGTTCTTTATCAATATCGATTCGGATTACGTTTCCACCAAACTGCAGCGCTTTGCCGCCGTTGTATAAGTCGGCGTCTGAAAGCTCTGTGCCAACGACTATCACCAGTTCGGCTGCCTCGATATCTCGCTGAATACGGCCAAAGACCAAGCAGTTGCCCGCGCAGAGTGGGTGACTTGAAGACAAGACACCCTTGGCATTTCCTGTGAGCACAACGGGTGCATCGATGGCCTCGGCAAACTTCGCCAGTTGGGCACCGGCATCCACACAGCCGCCGCCCGCAATCACGATCGGGCTCGTTGCCGCATTTATCAATTCTGCAGCGCGTTTGATTTCGCTTGCTGCAGGTATTGGGCGATGAGTTGCACTTTCAGCCTTTTCAAAGCGAGCACAGAATTGTTCGAGCACGTCCATGGGAATTGCCAGATGCACCGGGCGCGGTCGTTGCGAAGTGAAAACGCTCCACGCACGCTCGATTAGCTGCGGTAACTCTTGTGCGTCTGTCACTGTTTCGCTAAATGCACAGATGCTTCGTACGAGAGCAGCTTGATCTGGCAAGTCGTGCAGTGGGCCAAAGCTTTTTCCCAGAGCATTTGTGGGTGTGGTGGAGGCAATTATCAGCATCGGCCGCGAATCGTGGTATGCCTGTGCAATAGGTGTAAGTGCGTTGGTCAGGCCCGGCCCGCTAATCAGCACACACACGCCGGGTTTGCCGGTAACAACAGACCATCCATCGGCCATGAAACCTGCACCTTGTTCGTGCCGAGGGGAGATTGCTCGAACGCCCGAGCGATGAAGGCCGCGGTACAGCTCGATGTTGTGCACTCCGGGGATGCCGAACACCGTGTCGACGCCGTATTCGCGCGTGAGCAAATCAATAATTGCCTCACCAACTCGAAGCTGGTCACTCACGACGTTATTTTGCTTTCGCTACTAAGGCTTCGGCCATTTTGCGTATGGTTTCGCACGCTTGGCGCAGTACTTGCGCCTCGACTGTGAGGGCAATGCGGACATGTCCGGCCCCGCCTTTACCAAAGCTCTCGCCGGGCATGACGCCGATGTTGTGATCCTCTAACAATTTCCATGCAAATTCTTCGCCGGAAAGTTTGGTGGCACGAACGTCGACCATCACAAACATTCCTCCTTCGGGCATGCGAGCAGAAACAGCAGTAGAGCCATTGATTGCCTCAACGAGTACTTGCGCTCGTTCGCGGTAAGCAACTCGCATGCGTTGCACCTCATCATGTTGCTCGGTCAGTGCAACAACTAGTGCGTCTTCGATGAACGGCTGCGAACCAAACAACATTGCTTCTGCCACAAGCACCAAGCGTGGCGTTACCTGTGCGGGGCATGCAACCCATCCTGCACGAAAGCCAGGTAGTGCGTGAGATTTGGAAATTGATGAGACAGCGAGGGTGCGGTGTCGTAATTGCTTTCGATCGAACGGCGAACAAAATGGCGCGTCGTAAGTCATGTCGGCGTACACCTCATCGCAAATAATCCAGAGATCATGTCGTTCGCAGACATCTCCGATTGCGTCTATTTCTTGTTCCGAAAGAACTGCACCGGTTGGGTTGCTTGGGGTGTTCAACAGCAATACACGCGATCGGGGAGTAATTGCTTGTTCGATTGCCTCGGCCGTTACGTGAAATCCGTTTTCTGGCGACGTGGGAACTGGAACGAACGTTGCGCCCGATGCGGCTACAAGGCCTTCATAGGTTGCGTAGTAAGGGTCTGGAACAAGGACTTCATCCCCGCTCTGGACCAAGGTGTACAGCGCGGTGCACAAGCCATTTTGCGTGCCAGCCGTGTACAGCACTTCTTCGGGAGTGACTACATTGCCCGATCGTTTGCTGAGGTGTCGAGCAATCGCTTTGAGCGCTTCGGGTTCGCCTTGTCCGGCTGCATATTTGGTTCGTCCTGCGCGCATAGACGAAATCGCTTGATCAATTACTTTTGCCGGCGGCGGCAAATCGGGCTCTCCAATGGACAACATGATTACTTGCTGTCCAAGGCTTGATCGACGCAAACCCTCGTTGTGAACGGCCCACTTCGCGGCCCCTAGGCCAGCCAAACGATCGGATATTGGGGCGAATCTCATCAGGGTTTACAGCGTAGATGAATTGATCCAATTCAATGCAATGAAACTAGGTTCGTAAGACAAAATCTATGTACATGCAAAAGGGAGCACAATGAAAATCGGCTTTGTTGGTGTAGGAAACATTGGCCATCATTTGGCCGCGAGTCTGTTGCGCGCTGGTTTTGAAGTAACGGTTTTTGATCTGGATAAATCAGCAATCGATCGGTTAGTGGCGCTCGGT
>CAINLH010000158.1 GCA_903850275.1 uncultured Acidimicrobium sp. | reverse complement strand
GGCCGATCGTGGGGGCGTTTTGCGCTGTACCGCATTCGGCTGCTCGGTATTTCCCTCGCAGTATTGGTAGTTGCACATGGATTGCGTGCAGTACTTACACCAGAAATCACGACAACCACCTCGCAGCACTTGCGCAAAGCAATGGTGTCCACCCAACCATTCGACCGCGGTGCGTTGTACTTCGTCGGCACGTTGGCAACCGTTTTGTGCTCGCTTGCCTGCATTTCATGGGTGGTTGATTCTGTACCAACGCATTGGTTCACCGAATGGCTTGCTCGGGCGGGGCAAATGTCGCTCTCGATCTACCTTGCGCACGTTGTGTTTTTCAATCTTGTTGTCAATCGCCTGCACTGGGTGCGTTCAACCGGCCTCGACACTTCGCTTGCCTTGAGCCTTGCGTTTTACGTTGTCGCGTTAACAACGGCTTCTTGGTGGGTGTCCCGTTATGGCCGGGGTCCGGCCGAACGTGCTTACCGATTCTTTGGTGGATGACATGCCAGACCGTTGGCACCCGCAGTTAGCAGAAGAGATAGCAAAGCCATATTGGCTACAACTGCAGCACTTTGTTCACAGCGAGCGAGAACAGCACGATGTGTTTCCGCCAGCAGATCTAGTGTTTGCAGCACTACAACTAACGCCATTTAACGATGTGCGTGTCGTCATTCTCGGCCAAGACCCGTATCACGGTGAGGGGCAGGCGCACGGCTTGGCATTCTCGGTGCAAGACGGTGTTGCTATCCCGCCATCCTTGCGCAACATCTTCAAAGAGTTGCACTCTGATCTTGGAATTGAGCCCTCGTCAAGTGGCAACTTGCAACATTGGGCACAACAGGGAGTGCTGCTGTTGAACACCACGCTCACGGTTCGCAGTGGTATGGCCGCATCGCACCACGGGCGTGGATGGGAGGCCTTTACCGACGCAATCATCAGCTTGCTCGACTCAAGAGCGGAACCAATTGTCTTTGTTTTGTGGGGGGCGCATGCACAAGAGAAGCAGATTTTGATTCAGTCGCCACATCACACAGTGACCACATCGTCCCACCCTTCGCCGCTATCGGCGCACCGTGGGTTTTTAGGGTCCCGCCCATTTTCGGCGATTAACTCGGCGCTCATCAACCATGGAAGTACGGCCATTGATTGGTATTTACCAAACCAAACAAATCGTGCGTAACCTTTATGCACTGACAATGCAAAAAGATTAGGTTGGGTTCATGGGAACAGTACGGCGAAGTGTGTTTATCGATTGCGATGCCGACTCTGTGTGGAGTTTTGTTGGCGCACCAGAGCGGCTGCACGAATGGTTTCCCATTACGGCGTGCAAAGTCGAGGGGAATAAGCGTTGGATCACCTTGGCGGCCGGCATTGTTTTTGAAGAGGACATCATCACTCTCGACCACGACCTACGTCGATTTCAGTACAAGATTGTCAATAATCATCTGATCACTTTCCATCTTGGAACCGTTGACGTGATTGCTGATGGACCGAATCGCTGCATGCTCATGTACTCCACCGACATGGAGCCCGAGGTGTTGGCACTTCCAATTGGTGGAGCAGCGGGCGTTGGATTAGCAAAAGTAAAAGAAATGTTTGACAGGAAATAACTATGGGTCGCAAAATTCTGTTTATCACTACCGACCAGCAGCGTTACGACGCATTGGGCTGCAACGGTGGAACAGTCGCAAACACTCCTGTCATTGATTCGCTCAGCAAATCAGGCATCACGTTCGACCGAGCACACCCACAAAACGTTGTTTGCATGCCGTCACGAAGCACCATGCTCACGGGGCAACATGTCAGCACACATGGTGTTTGGATGAACGGTGTCCCTCTGCCACAGGACGCGCCAAGCATTGCATCAGATTTGCGGAACGCCGGCTACTCCACCGCACTCATTGGTAAAGCGCACTTCGAGCCACTGCTCGATCCATTTCTTCGCTTCACCGAAAACCGCCTTGCGGGAGAAAAACTGTTCACCGATAACCCGAACGATCCGCATCGCGGCTTCGACCACATGGAACTTGCCACGCATGGCGCAGCTGGCAACTTGCACTACTCGCAATACATCCGTGACAATCATCCAGAGCAAGCCGCCAACTACTACCGCGTGCTCGATAACGAGTTGCAAGTTAACGCTCAGGGGGGCGGCGATTCGGGCGCACCGCAGGTGCACGTCAACAACATTCCGCGCGAGTGGTATCACACCGAATGGGTTGCTCAACGCACGATTGCGTGGTTGCAATCGTTGCCCGACGACCAGGACTGGTTCTGCTGGATGAGTTTTCCCGACCCACACCACCCGTGGGACCCGCCGGCAAGCGAGATGCACCGTGTGCGTTGGCAAGATCTAGATCTGCCCGAGGGATACATCGCAAACCCCGCCACCCGCGAGGCAGTGCTCGATGACAAGTTGCGCCATTGGCGCGGATGGTACGACGGAACCTTCGTTTCTAATTACGAGGCGCCTGCGAAGTGGGTGCCCGCAACACTTACAACCGATCAAGTGCGCGAAGTCAATGCGTACACGCATGTTGAAAATGAACTAATCGACGAAGCCATCGGCACCGTGATGAAAGCAATTGATTCGCGCGGCTGGGGCAACGATGTCGACGTGTTGTACACCACAGATCACGGCGAATTTCAGGGTGACTTTGGTTTGCTCTTTAAAGGCCCGTATCACGTCGATGCACTCATGCGCCTGCCGCTTATTTGGCGCCCCGCACCCAATGCGGCAATTGCGCCTGCCCGAGTTGCCTCGCCTGTTGGCCTTGTCTCACTTGCCGCAACATTTGCTCATATTGCAGGCCTGCCACAACCAACATATGTAGAGGCACCGCGCTTGCCACAAAACGACACTGAAGCAACAGTGCTTGGCCATGAACGCGTGCTGACGGAATGGGACAGCGTTTTGTTTGGAAAGATTGTGCACCTTCGAACTATCTGCCGTGACAATTGGGTGTGCACTGCGGCGTTGCCAGGATCTCTCAACACGACAGGTGACGGAGAACTGTACGACCTGACCCACGACCCACTGCAACACGTCAATCGATGGGACGATCCATCAGCCCGCGCCATGCGCGACGATTTGCTTTCGGACATGTGGGCGAACCTGCCGAAAACTGTTCTTCCGCTTCGAACGATGGACGCGCCAGTTTAAATCTGCTGTTTACAGCGCAGGAATTTGTTGCGTGATGCAATGAATGCCACCGCCGCCGTAGGCAAGTATCCCCCCGATATCGAGCCCAACAACCTCTCGATTGGGAATGAACTCTCCGATCAGTGCCAATACATCGTCGTCTGCAGCGTGGCCGCAGACGGGAACAATGACTGCGCCATTCACTAAGTAAAAGTTGAGGTAAGGCACCTGCACCGTTTTGCCCCCAAATTGAACAACGGGCAAAACAGGCACCTCTTTAATCACCAAGTTGTGCTGTTCGGCAATGCGTCGATTTTCGGCAAGCAGGCTGAAGTCTGGAGTGGATGGGTCATCACAACCTTGCAACACGATTGTTTGCGGCGCAACAAAACATGCGACATTGTCAACATGACCGTCGGTATCGTCGTCCATTGACAAGCCGTGTGGCAGCCAAACAATCTCGTTTGCTCCCAATTCTTGCTGCAACATGGATGCGATCGCCTCTTTTGACAGCGTCGGGTTGCGATTGGGGTTCAGGAGACACTGTTCCGTAGTTGCAAGCACTCCCTCGCCATCGACGGTTATCGAACCACCTTCAAAAACCATGTTGATGTCGCGCACTTCGTGGCCCGCCAAATTTGCCCACTTTTTTGCAACAGCAGCATCTTTATCAAACGGTGGAAACTTCTCGCCCCACCCGTTGAAAATCCAGTTGCCGGCAATTCGCTTCTCACCATCGAACACATAGATCGGCCCAGAGTCGCGAAACCACGAATCGTCGATGGGCAGCGCAACAACATCAACTGTGTCGCCGCACAGCAGCTTGGCGCGCTCAACGTCTGTCTCGTTAGCGATCATGGTTACCGGCTCGAATGCGGAAATTGTTCGAGCAAGTGCGGCGTGCGCCATGCGCGCGTCACCCATCCGGTCGTTATACAGATCCACCCGAGAAGGCCAACAAATTACCGTTCGCTCGTGGCGAGCAAACTCGCCCGGCATTTTCATGCAATGTCACCGTCAAGCGTCACGAGTGGAAAGTACAACTCGGGACGACGATCGCGGAATAAGCCCCATGCATTGCGCATCGTGCGCAATTGCTCGCGATCAAAAGAAGCAATCAAAACGGTCTCTTCTTCGCGATTTGCCTCTGCAACTTTCGCACCCGTGGCATCGGCAATAAATGAAGAGCCATAGAACGTGATCTCGTTGTTCACGCCCACCTCAAGACCGGTGCGATTTGCCGCAACAAGCGGCATCACATTGGCGCCTGCATGTCCTTGCATCACCCGTTGCCAATGCCCCGATGAGTCCCACGATGGGTTTGGCGGCTCGCTTCCAATCGCTGTCGGATAGAGCAATACTTCCGCACCGAGCAATGCCATTGAGCGGGCAGTTTCCGGAAACCATTGATCCCAACAAATGCCAACACCGATTACACCATGCATTGTCTCCCACACTCGGAAGCCTGTGTCCCCCGGGCTGAAGTAATACTTTTCGGTATAGCCAGGACCATCAGGAATGTGGCTCTTGCGATATATGCCAAGCATCGAGCCGTCTGCATCAACAATGGCAACTGTGTTGAACAGCACATTGTTTGAGCGTTCAAACACACTGATTGGCAGAACCACCGAAAGTTCTTGAGCAACTTGTTGAAAGTGAGCAATTGTTGGATGGCCATCGATGGGCCGCGCACGCTCCAGATCCTCGACGCGTTGGTCTTTGCAGAAGTAATGACTTTCAAACAATTCTGGAATCAAAATGATTTGAGCACCTTGCTTAGCCGCCGCGCGTACCAGTCGCTCGGCAGTTGCAACATTTGTGGCCACATCATCGGCCATCGACATTTGAATCGCGGCAACCGTCATTGTTGTCATGTCACGCCCTTCTTTCGACTTGTTGTCAGCCCAGCGCGGCAGTAATTGCAGCAATTACTTCGGGGGCGTTTGGTTCGGTCTTCGGATGGAAGCGAGCAACAACCTTGCCGCTGCGATCTACAACGAACTTCTCGAAGTTCCAGCGGATGTCGCCTGCGTAGCCTTCTGCGTCCTGCGTATCAACCAGGGCGCTATACAACGGGTGTCGGGCTTCGCCATTGACATCGACCTTTTCGCTCATCGGAAAATCAATTCCGTATGTTGTCGAGCAAAATTCCTCAATTTCGGCGGCCGTACCTGGTTCCTGGCCCATGAACTGATTGCACGGAACCCCAATCACAGTAAAACCCTTTGCCGCCAAGTCGGTTTGCAGAGCTTGCAGTGCCGTGTACTGCGGGGTGAGCCCACATTTTGATGCCACATTCACTACGAGAGCAACTTTGCCTTGCGCGTCGGAAAGTGGGCTACCAGAACCTGATAGTCGAGAAATTGGTGTTTCATAGATTGACATTGT
The DNA here is from genome assembly GCA_903850275.1 of uncultured Acidimicrobium sp. GTDB lineage: Bacteria > Actinomycetota > Acidimicrobiia > Acidimicrobiales > Ilumatobacteraceae > UBA3006. The sequence continues at coordinate 7,737 of CAINLH010000158.1, read as the reverse complement.
GCGCTCCTTGGCATCGTGCGGCGCGATTGCGCTTCGGGTTTGATGGTAACGGAATGCAGACCACCTGCTACACAAGATGCATGGCAAATAGCTTTGACGCGTCGTACTACAAGCGCTTTTACTCCAGCACGCCGGTGCATAGCCGTAAGAAAGTTGCCTTGCTTGCAGATGCCGTGCACAACATGTGCGCATGGTGGGACGTTCCCGTTCGGTCTGTTCTCGATGTTGGAGCCGGGCTTGGATACTGGCGCGATTGGTACGCAACAAACCATCCCAAGGTTCGTCGTATGTCTGTAGATATCAGCGAACATGCCTGCGAGAAGTACGACCACGAACAACGAGATATCGCGAAGTGGGCCCCCGAACGTAAATTCGATCTTGTTGTTTGCCATGGAGTGCTGCAATACCCAACAGCCAAAGATGCCGACGCGGCAATCAAGAACTTGGCTAAGGCAACACGAAATGTTTTATACCTGGAGGTGCCAACCGCTTCAGACTTGCGCAATGTCGTTGACAAAAAGGCGACAGACCTCAATGTTCACGCGCGAAGCGGTGATTGGTATCGAAAGCGACTAGAAAAATACTTCGTGCAAGCAGGTGCTGGTTTGTGGGTAGCGCGTTCGAGCGATGCTCTGCTCTACGAATTAGAGCGCACGAAAAAGTAACAGCGTTATTTACGCTTGTTGATTGCCGCCCACACGCCGGTTGTGCACGCAGCGGCAAGCAAAGCCTTGATCACGTCGCCAACCAGAAACGGCGCAACGCCCAACGCGATGGCGTTGGTCTCGCCAGTTGCAAATCCGATATTGAGATACGTAGTAAGCCAGGCTGCGCCACAGGTGTAAATCAACGTTGAACCCAACAACATTGCTGGGAGCGACGTGGCGAAATTGCGGTCTTGCTTCTTTTCAGCAAGATATCCAATTGCTCCAGCAGCAACGATGAACCCCACGAGGTACCCAAGCGTTGCGCCAGTGCCAGACTTCCAACCGCCCGCGCCTCCGGAGTAAAACGGTAGACCAGTTAGGCCAGCCATCCAGTAGACCAATTGGCTTAGTGCTCCGCGACGCATGCCAAGAACGGCGCCCGACAACAAGACGGCAAATGTCTGGCCAGTAAGTGGAACTGGAGTGAACCCAAGTTGAATTTCGATCTGTGCAGCAGCCGCAGTAAGCAATGCAAAGCCCACGACGAGCAGTACGTCGCGGACAATTGCACGCACCCGTGTGGTTGGTTGAACAATCAAATCTGCAAGAACTCGCTGTGGCGCAATGGTCAGTAAAGTTGTCATAGGCAGAAACGATAGTTCCAACACCGCCTGAAATTGCCATTTGATGCCTAGCCTTTATTCATGGAATTAGGCGTTGGTGAAGCATTTGCTCTAGCCGACAATGCCGCCACCACAATCCGCGGTGCGTTCGGCCCAAATCACGAAGTACTCGTGGTGCTTGGTTCTGGTTGGGCCGAATCGGTACCTGCGCTCGAGGCACTCTCCTCTGCACCCGTACAGACCATGGACGTTGGTGATATCCCCGGCTTCAAGAAACCAACGGCGCTCGGTCATGGCGGAGCCTTGAAATCAATCTCTATTGGTGGCACGTCGGTGCTTCTACTAACGGGACGAACACACTTGTATGAGGGCCGCGGAGTGCATGCCGTTGTGCACGGAGTTCGAACTGCTTACGCACTCGGTTGTCGCACTGTAGTTCTCACCAACGGTGCTGGATGCCTGCGCACAGAATGGCCTGTAGGTACACCAGTGGTCATTCGCGATCACATCAATCTCACCGCGCACTCTCCGCTTACTGGTGACAATGCCCCGGCACCACTTGCCGGGCGGTTCGTCGACTTGACGGACGCGTACAACGAGTCGTTGCGTGCTCTTGTTCGTTCGGTCGAACCGAACATAAATGAAGCCGTGTATTTGGGACTGCATGGCCCACATTTTGAAACACCCGCAGAAATTCGGATGGCGGCAACCTTCGGCGCAGACATGGTTGGAATGTCAACTGTGCTTGAAACAATTGCTGCCCGACATTTAGGTATGAATGTCTTGGCACTCTCGCTTGCCACCAACCTTGCGTCTGGGCTGAGTGGCAACAAGCTGTCCGGAGAAGAAGTCATTCAAGTTGGTAAAGATTCATCCAAAAAAGTGGGCGACCTATTAAGCCGAATTTTGATTGCATTCGACCAGCGAAAGGGCGAAATAGTTTCATGAGTAACGACATGCTTGCCATCATCAATGCGCGCATAGTCACGGTTGATGAACAAGGCACCATCATCAATAGCGGCACGATCGTTGTGGATGAAAACGGACTGATCAGCCAAATTGCCGACGGCACCATCAGCCATACTTCGGACAAAGTTATTGACGCACGCGGTGCAATCGTGATGCCCGGACTGGTTAATGCCCATGCCCACCTCGGCATGACATTGTTCCGCGGGCTTGGCGACGACATGAACTTGGAAGATTTCCTCTCGCGCCTTATGCCCGCAGAAATTCGAATGCTTGATCATGAGGCCGTGGTGGCCGGCACCGAACTTGGCGCTCTCGAATCTCTCCTCGGCGGCATCACTACAACGCTCGACATGTACTACTTGCCAGATGCGGCCCAAGAGGTTGCTCAACGAAGCGGAATGCGCATTTTTTCCGCACCCAATTTGCTGGAAGGAGACGGTCCAGAGCCATTGCCGTTTGATGCACGTATGGAATGGGCCGAGCAGTGGCTGATTCAAGCCAATGCAACTGGAAACGATTCGCTGAATTGGTTGGCCCCACACAGCACGTACCTGCTTGGGGAAGAACACCTACTTCGCATTGCCGCCCTGGCCGAAAAATACAACGCCCACATTCATGTTCACGCGGCCGAGTCGTACGGCGAAATGCAACTTGTTTCCAACCGCCATAATGGTCGCACACCAATTCAAGTACTTGCCGACACCGATCTGCTGACGGATGCAGTACTTGCACACGGTGTGCACTTAACCGATGAAGACATCGAGCTCATTGCCGAGCACGGCGCATCGGTGACACATTGCCCCGCCAGTAACCAGAAACTTGCTAGTGGCACTGCTCGCGTTATTGATTTGCACGCAGCAGGCGTCAATGTTGCCCTCGGCACCGACGGCCCTGCATCGGGCAACGACTTAGACCTCTGGCTAGCAATGCGCCTCGCTGGTTACGCCCAAAAGAACACCGCCAAAGACCCAACGGTTATGCCGGCATTAGACATCTTGCGCATGGCAACGATCAATGGCGCACGAGCACTACATGCCGATCACCTCATTGGGTCGCTCGAGGTGGGTAAGGCAGCAGACATCATCGTGCTCGATGCAGACTCCCCCTCACTCACACCCATCTTCGACCCACACGTCGCAATCGTTGCCGCTGCAGGCCGTGGCGATGTGATGTCGGTAATTGTTAATGGCCAAGTAGTTGTGCACGAGAAGCGCGTACTCACCATTAATCACGCAGAAACAGTTCAAAAGGTGCATGCCTTGGGTGGCGTTGTGATGGCTGCTGTCGAAGAAGTGGAACGCTCCCGCCGCAAGTAATGTGGCGATATGGCCACACCAACAATCGACTGGGCCGCGCTTCGAAGCGCCGCCAACGAAGCCGCAAAACACGCATACGTCCCTTATTCAAAGTTCCGTGTAGGTGCGGCCGCACTAGTTGATGATGGGCGAATCATTTCTGGATGCAACGTAGAAAATGCGTCATACGGGCTCACCCTGTGCGCAGAGTGCGCCATGATTGGCCAACTGCACATGGGCGGTGGTGGTCGACTTGTTGCCGTTACCTGTGTTGGCAATGGAACACACGTCACCCCATGTGGGCGTTGTCGTCAATTGTTATGGGAACACGGCGGTGCAGAACTTTTGGTTGAAGTTGAAGGCGTGCCAACACCAATGAACGTTCTGTTGCCAGCAGCATTCCCGGAACATTCCAATTTCGAAAATCCAGCGGAGCAGTAAGCACATGACACCCGTATTAACCGACGCGCAACTGTCAAAGTTTCACACAGACGGATTTGTTGTGCTGCCTAAGTTTGCAAGTGAAGAAGCTTGCTTAGCGTTGCGCGAACGCGCGATGCATCTTGCGAAGGAATACGTTCCCTCTCCAGAGCAAGCAACCATCTTCACAGCCGATTCCAACGCGAAGCATGCTGCAGATGAGTACTTTTTATCAAGTGGCGACAAGATTCGCTGCTTCTTCGAAAAAGACGCGTTCGACGCCAACGGCACATTGCGCGACGAAGCACATCTGTGCCTCAACAAACTTGGCCACGCAATGCACGACTTGGACCCCCAGTTCAGCGCATTTAGCCACACCGAAAAACTTGGTGCACTTGCCGAGCAGATTGGAATGAGCTCGCCAAGGCTTTTGCAGTCGATGTACATCTTTAAGCAACCCAGAATTGGTGGCGAAGTTAACTGCCATACCGACCACACATTTCTCTGGACGGATCCACAGTCGGTGGTTGGTTTCTGGTTCGCAATCGATGATGCAACAACCGAAAACGGTTGCATGTGGGCGCTGCCTGGTGGGCACAACATCCCTGTCAAATCCCGTTCACGAGTGAATGCAGATCGCTCAGCCAGTTACATGGAAGTGTTTGATGATTCGCCCTACCCGACTGAAGGCCTCGTACCTCTTGAGGCAGAACGCGGAACGCTTGTCTTACTGAACGGCACACTCCCTCACCTCAGCGGCCCAAACACCAGCGACAAGCCTCGGCATGCGTACACCATTCATGCAATTGACGCCCAAGCCCATTACCCGGCAGACAACTGGCTACAACGGCCAAACCTTGTGATGTCGGGATTTAACGACTAATAGCTATTTGACAAGCAACTCGGCGATTTGCAGTGCGTTGAGCGCAGCACCTTTTCGCAAGTTGTCACTAGAAACAAATAACACCAAACCACGATTGCCGTCCACCGATGTGTCTTGCCTAATTCGGCCGACATAACTTGGGTCTTTGCCGGCGGCAAGAAGTGGCGTTGGTATGTCTTCCACCACAACACCCGGAGCCTTGCTCAAAAGTTCGATGGCTTGCGCTGCAGTAATTGCGCGTTCAAACTCCAAGTTGATACTTAAAGAGTGCCCGGTGAAAACAGGAACGCGCACACACGTGCCCGATACGCGCAGCTGCGGAATGTGCAAAATCTTGCGGCTTTCATTACGCAATTTTTGTTCCTCATCAGTTTCAAGCGAACCATCATCCATCAACGAACCAGCAAGCGGAAGCACATTAAACGCGATGGTTCGAGCAAACTTCTTAGCGGCCGGAAATGTAACTGCGCCACCGTCATACGTCAGAGCTTCGGATGTTGGGGCAGCGCTTTTGGCTTGCACTTCTAGTTCGCTTACGCCGGACACACCGCCGCCACTCACTGCCTGATAGGTGCTTGCCACCATCCGTACAAGACCAGCAGCATCATGCAGCGGTTTGAGTACTGGCATCGCAGCCATCGTTGTGCAGTTGGGGTTTGCAATGATTCGCTTCTTAGCCAGTGCCACATCTTCCGGATTGACTTCGGAAACGATGAGGGGGACATCGGGGTTCATGCGCCATGCCGACGAATTATCAATGACCATTGCCCCTGCTTGCGCGTACTTCTCGGCGAGTGCTCGCGATGTTGTTGCGCCAGCAGAAAACAGCACAACATCGAGACCGCTTGGGTCTGCCTCGGTTGCATCTTCAACGATGATGGACTGACCATTCCACTCAATGGTCGAACCTGCCGACCTGGCCGATGCAAACAACCGCAATGTCGTTACAGGAAATTTTCGCTCGGCCAGCAACTGTCGCATCACTGTTCCGACCATGCCTGTTGCGCCAACGATGCCTACATTCATGGCAGTCAGACTAACGCAGCCAGGTGTTTATTTGCTCCGAGGTGAGATTGCTGCCGCACAGAATTGTTGCCAAGCGCTCGGAGCGCAAGTGTTGATGTTCGAGCACTGCCGCAACGCCGGCAATACCAGCAGGTTCGATAACGAGCCCCGCGCGGTCGAACATCATTTTCATTGCATGCACTAGGCCATCTTCAGAAACCAGCACCACATCGTCAACTAGGCCCTTCATATCCTCCAGCGCTTCGGGTACAGGTGTGCGCACGGCTATACCATCGGCGATGGTGTTGGCAGAGGGCCGCTCAATGAATGTGCCGGAGCGCCATGAAGCCTCCATCGCATCCGCGGTGACGCTTGAAACACCGACAACGCGAACATCTGGCGCAACATATTTGATCCATCGAGCCATTCCCGTGATTAGTGCGCCGTTACCAAGCGGCACGAGCACGGTGTCGAATGTGCGCTGCTTCATCATTTCGACTGCGATAGAGCCAGCGCCCTCGGAAATTGCAATGTCGCGACCATCTTCAACGAAGTGTGCTCCCGTTGAAGCGCAGAACGCCTTGGCGCTTTCCTTCGATCCATCGAAGTTGTCGCCCTCTTGGCGCACTTCTGCACCCATCGAGCGCATTCGCTCAATTTTTAATGGGTTGGCATTTGTGGCGCTATAGATAATCAGGTGTCGCGATCTTTTGCGACATGCATACGCCATTGCTTGGCCAAAATTTCCTGCAGTCGCGCAGACAAGTTGCTGATCATGCAACGCACTTTGGGTTTCGCTCATGAAAAAATCTGCGCCTCTGCCCTTGAAGCTTCGAATCGGGTTTAGCGTCTCAACTTTCAATGTCAGTTGTGCACCAAGCTCTTTAGAAAGTGGCTCGCAGTTGAACTGTGGCGTATTTGTAAACACCGCATCAATTTCGATAGCGGCTCGCTCAATGTTCTCTATCGACAAACGATGCTGCATGATGTTGCGCTACCCCTTTAGATGAATTACTAGCCACCAATGGCTGGCGTTAACGCGATTCAGCGGCTGCACGGTCACGCCTGCTTGCTTTGCAGATCGGGCACGTTTGGCCGAATGATGCACGGTTATTTCGCCCAGCCGTTGTTCGACACCGGGCTGCTTGTACAGATATCCGAGAACATCGTCGGGGCTCAATCGGTTTGCTTGCCAACCGAAACGTGTTGCCCAACGCTGTTGTGATAGCCGCCCTCCCACTATTGGCAGACGCCAAAGCGCACGCACCAAAACGCCGAGTGGTATCAGAGCAACATCGGCGGGGACCCAGCTGCGGTAGTTGAGCATGATGGTGGCGCCGTCACGTGCCACACGTACTGCTTCACGAGTGAGCGAGAGTGCGTCTGTTCGTTCGCAGTGTTGCAAGGTGATGTACGAAAACACCACGTCAACACTTCGGTCCCCCACCTGCAATGTTCGTCCATCTGTTACGTGTGTCGTTCGTAGTCGTTCTGGTCGGCCATGCTGCCCAACCGTTTCGTGACAGCGTTCAAGAAATGCGGCATCTACGTCGGTTGCAATCACTTGCGCACATTGCTGGGTGAAGGAGGCCGTCATTCGGCCGATTCCGCTTCCGATTTCCAGCAGAGTAAGAGGCGCAAGTTGTTCGGGAGTAAAACCAAATTGGCGCATATAGCGACGCACTTCCTTGTCGCCCGTTTCCACAAAATCGGCAAGGGTTAGTTGCTTGCCTGTCTCGTTATTGAAAACCCAACCGGTTGATCGAACGACCTCATCGGCAGTTGCGCCGGTCTCGGTTCTGTTGCCGGCACTTCGCCAAGGGGTGAATTGCGTACGCCAGGTGCGTGCGCGTGCATTCGACATGATGCGTTACAACCTACTTGCGTTCGGGTAG
>CAINLH010000157.1 GCA_903850275.1 uncultured Acidimicrobium sp. | reverse complement strand
TATGCGGCAAGGTCGTCGTCCCAAAACTTTTGCGGAATCTGAGGAACGCCGTCTGGTTCTGCAAGGCCGGCATATTCGTCGGGAGTGCCGAAAGCAACGTTGTCGCGGGCATCGGCCAGCACTTCGGCAATTGCACTTGCGTCCAGGGTTCCTGCATACGCAAAGCCGGTGCGCCCGTCTTTAATCACGCGGATGCCGATGCCTTCACTTTGTGCCGACACAAAATGCTCTACTTCGCCTTCATATACGCGCACTGCGGTCTCGCCGCCGCGGCTGACATAGGCCTCGATTTGTTCGCCCTTGCTGGCTTGCGCAACAACGCGGTCGACCATTGCCTGCAAGTCGGGAACTGTGGTGCTCATGCTGCCGTGCCGCCGATGGTCATTGATTTAACGCGCAATGTTGGTTGCCCATCGCCTACTGGAACACCTTGGCCGTCTTTGCCGCAGGTGCCCGGGTTGCCCATCGCGAAATCGTTTCCGAGCAAGTCAATGTCTTTCAATACCTGAGGGCCGTTGCCGATGAGGTTGCTTTCGCGAAGCGGCTCGGTGATTTCACCGTTTTCGATGAGGTAGGCCTCGACCATGCCAAACACGAAGTCGCCGCTTGCTGTGTCCACGCTGCCGCCGCCAAGTTTGGCAACGTACACGCCGTGCTCGGTTGCACGCACAATGTCGTCTGGGTCTTCGGTTCCATTGGTGACAAATGTGTTGGTCATGCGAACCATCGGTAAGTCGGCATAACTCTGGCGCCGACCATTTCCGCTCTGACGACGATTCTCTTTTCGTGCACGCAGAAAGTCCCACATGTAGTCGGTGAGGATTCCGTTTTCGATCAGTACGTTGCGCTGCGAAGGGTGACCTTCATCGTCGATGCCGATTGCGCCCCACTCGCCGCTCATGGTTCCGTCGTCAATCAATGTGACGAGCGGTGATGCAACGAGCTCGCCCATCTTGCCGCGATACACACTTGCGCCCTTGCCAACCAAGTCGGCTTCTAGACCATGACCGCATGCTTCGTGAAAGAGCACTCCGCCGCTGCCCTGTTTAATTACCACTGGCAATGCACCAGACGGCGCTGGGCGTGCTTTCAATTTGACGATTGCTTGTTTTGCTGCGCGAAGAGCCATCTCTTCTACGTCGTTGTCGTCGAACAATTCGAAACCAATGGTGTGACCAAGCGAGTCGTAACCGGTTTGCATGCCGCCGTCGCCACTTGCAACCACGCTGACACGGAACAATGTGCGTACTTGATCGTCTGCGCTAAACACGCCGTCGCTGTTTGCAACGAGAATGCGCTTGAACGAATCGCCGTAACCTGCCGACACCTGCACAATTGCGCCGTCTACCGAACGTGCTGCAGCATTTGCCCGATTGAGCAACTCCACTTTGCTGGCCTTTGGCACATCGCCTGGGTTAACGCGCACGTTGTTGACGGGGTGTCGCAACAGTTGTTGCAACGCAACGGTGTGCACGCCGCCGTCTCCTTGCTTTGCTGCGGCAGCTGCTGCTTCAGCTGCAGCCAACAAACCACGTTCCGACAAGTCTGATGTGTGGGCAAAACCTGTTGTCTCGCCAGCCACCACTCGAATGCCTGCACCACGATCGCGCCCGCTCGTTACTTGCTCTACCTTGCCGTCGTCGAGGGCGGCAGAGGTCGATCGTTTGTCCTCTATATAGATCTCGGAAAACTCGGCGCCGGTTGCCCTGCCTTTGGCCAATACCTTGGCAATTACATCGGCATCTACAAGTGGGGTTTCTTCGCGAATAGCCATCTGCACAGCCTACCGAACACGAAGTTTGTGAGGTCTGTGGAGCCACATGAAACGCCTACGATTTAGTTTGTGACCAACAGCGCAGAGGCCCCTCGCGTAGTTGCCGTTCCCCGCCACCACCGCACGCTGTGGTGGAAGGAGCTGCTGATTGTCTCCATCTTTTACGCGATCTACACCATGATCCGTAATCAGTTTGGCTCGGCGCTCGTCAATGGCGTTGACGTCCCGTTGCATTCGTTTACCAATGCTGTTCGCGTTATTCGAATCGAGCGAGCACTTGGTTTGTATCACGAAGAATCAATCCAGGACTTTTTCCTTCCGCATCTGTGGCTGATAAAGGCCATGAATACTTATTACGGCACCGCGCATTTTTTCGTCACACTTGGCGTGTTCATATTGCTCTTCAAACGCCGGCCCGATGTTTTCGGACAATGGCGAAACACACTTGCCGCCATGACAGGCCTTGCCATTATTGGTTTCGTTCTCTTCCCGCTGATGCCGCCGCGGTTGCTTGATGCACCTTGCCCTTCCGCTACTGGTGGATATGGCGGAGCATGCATCGAACACGAATTGCGCAATTACAACGGCGCTACCAACTTTGGTTTCTCCGACACCGTTGCCGAATTTGGTGGGCCATGGGCATTCAACGAAGGCCCGGCAGCATCACTTTCTAATCAATACGCAGCAATGCCGTCACTGCACATTGGTTGGTCCACGTGGTGCGTGTTTGCGCTGTGGCCACTTGCTAAAAAACGCTGGAAGCGAATTGCGCTGTTTTTATATCCTGCAACCACCCTGTTCTGCATCGTTGTGACAGGCAACCACTTCTGGCTCGACGGCCTTGGGGGCCTCGTGGTGTTCGTAGTGGGCTACTTCATTGGCACATATCTACATAACGCCAATCACCGCCGTTTAGATGCCCGTATGGCTTCTCACCCCGCCCAGTAGCGCGGATAGCGTTAAGGGCCATGGCGCTCGCAGATATTCGACAACCTAGTGATCTGCGCAATCTCAGCCTGGCTCAGGTAGACGAACTCGCCGCAGAAATCCGAGATTTTGTTGTTGATTCGGTTTCCGAATCCGGCGGCCACTTAGGTTCCAACCTTGGCGCTGTCGAACTCACGCTTGCGCTGCACCGCACATTTGATTCGCCACGCGATGCAATTCTTTGGGACACGGGCCATCAGGCGTACATCCACAAAATTGTGACCGGGCGGCGCGGCGGTTTCAGCAAGTTGCGCCAAGCCGGCGGCATCTCGGGCTACCCAAGCCGCGAAGAAAGCGTGCACGACTTCATCGAGAACAGCCACGCCTCGACGGTGTTGAGTTACGCATACGGCCTGGCCGTTGCCCGCGATAGTGGCCAAACACCAGATCGTCGCCACATCGTTGCAGTCATCGGCGACGGCTCCATGACCGGCGGCATGGCCTACGAGGCACTCAACAATCTCGGTCACTCAAATAAGCGCGTCATCATTGTTCTCAACGACAACGGCCGCAGTTATGCGCCAACCATTTCCAATCTTTCGCAGGGTGGCCTTCCCGACGACGAGTCGGCCAGCATCCCCCGCCCAGTTGAGCGCCTCACCGAAACGCTCTCGCACAAACTCACCGACATCCGCCTCAACCCTGTGTACGTGCGCCGTCAACGCAAACTCGAAAAGTTTTTGAAAGATCTTCCGGTCATCGGCCCGCAGGCCGAACGTGGCCTCGAAGCATTCAAAGCTGGCGTACGAGAATTTCTACAACCGCCCGCATTTTTTGAAGCGCTAGGCGTTCGCTACATCGGGCCTATTGATGGGCACAACGTTGAAGCACTAGAGCATGCGCTTTCAGCTGCTCAACAGCGTGTTGAAGAAGGCCCCATCGTCATTCATGTGATCACGCAAAAAGGTCGTGGATATTCACCCGCCGAAGATGACGACGAAAAGCACTTGCATGATGCGCCAGTGTTCAACCCTGTTACCGGCCCGCCAAAGTCCGGCCCAACTGGTTACACGGAAGCTTTTGCCAACGGCATCATTGCGCTTGCCGAAAAAGATCCTCGTGTTGTTGCAATCACCGCAGCAATGCCAGGCCCAACTGGCCTCATTCACTTTCAAGAGAAATTCCCCGAACGTTTCTTCGACGTTGGCATTGCCGAGCAGCACGCAGTCACTGCCGCAGCGGGCATGGCCATGGGCGGCATGCGCCCTGTTGTTGCCCTGTACTCCACGTTCTTGAACCGCGCGTGGGATCAGGTGGTGTACGACGTTGCACTGCATCGCCTTCCCGTCATATTCTGTCTCGACCGCGCAGGTATCACTGGCGATGACGGACCAAGCCACCACGGCATCTACGACATGGCGCTGCTTTCCAAGGTGCCAGGCATGCGCGTTCTTGCACCATCGAGCACTCAAGAATTGCAACAGATGCTCAGTGATGCGCTTTCGCTTTCCGATACAGGGCCGGTTGTTATTCGATACCCCAAGGGCATTGCCCGCAGCGTGGACGCAACCGACATCGGCTCTGGTATTGCAGCCCGTAAATTGCGTACCGGCAGCAGCAAAAAGGTGTGCATCCTCGCCGTTGGCAAAATGGTGGGCGCTGCATTGTCGGCCGCCGAACTTCTTCAACAAAAGAACATCGACGCAACTGTGTGGGATGTGCGTTCATGCTCGCCACTGGACGAAAACATGATTGCAGATGCCGCATCACACGATGTTGTAGTAACTGCAGAGGACGGCATCCGCGACGGCGGCATCGGTATGTCGTTAGAGGATCGCATCCACGGTGCAGCCACAACGAAGCACCCACACATTTCTGTGCTGGGCGTGCCAACGCAGTTCATTCCTCATGCCAAGCCCGATGTCATTTTGGCCAAATTGGGGCTCGACGCTGAGGGCATTGCACAAACAGTGCAATCACTCATCACAAATCTGTAATCAATGTCCGATCTTGCGGAACTTCTCCAGGTTGCGCTTCATGCAAGCGATGCTGCCGATGCGATAAGCCTTTCGGGTTTTACCTCCCGCTCATTCGGGGTCACCCGTAAAGCCGACAACAGCGAAGTAACCGATATCGACCGCGCAACCGAACAAGCGATTGTCGCCTCACTCAATTCTGCTCGGCCCGACTATGGCATTTACGGCGAGGAGTTTGGCACTTCCGGGCCAGCCAATGCCGAAGCGACCTGGGTGATCGACCCGATTGATGGCACCACCAACTTTGTTCGTGGTGTCCCGGTGTGGGCGACGCTGATTGCTTTGGTCCGCAATGGTGTGCCCGAATTGGGCGTGGTCTCTGCACCCGCAATGGGGTTTCGTTGGTGGGCAACTACCGGTGGCGGGGCCTTCTTTAACGGCACACGTATATATGCATCATCAACAGCAGCGGTCTCAGAAGCCCACGTGAGCACAACCCCCAACGCCGGTTGGCAAGCAGTAGGCGGAATTCCAAAGTTGGTGCAACTGCAAACCGACGCCTTGCGTGCTCGTGGCTTCGGCGACTTTTGGCAACACATGCTTGTGGCACAGGGTGCCATCGATGTTGCTGTCGATGTAATTGGCCTTCAGCCCTACGACAACGCAGCCATCTACCCCATCGTGCAAGAGGCCGGTGGAACAATCACCGATCGGTTTGGTAATGCCGACTGGCGGGCCGATTCCTCGGTCAGCAGTAACGGCGTTTTGCATGCCGAAGTAATTGCGCGATTGAAATAGGTTGAGACCAATGACATCGACAAATCAATGGGCGTCCAAGTGGCAGCTCGACCCAACATTGGCGTACTTAAATCACGGTTCGTACGGTTCGGTTCCGATCGACGTTCAACAAGTGCAAGATGGTTTTCGGCTGCAGGCAACGCGCGACCCGAATAGGTGGTTTCGCTTTGAGTTGCCTGGCCTACTTGATGACGCGCGCGACACTGTTGCGAAATGGTTTGGCGTGCCAACGCAGCATTTTGCTTTTGTTCCCAACGCATCGCAGGGCGTCATTACTGCTGTTCAAGCCCTTGTCAATCAATGCAGTTTGGTGCAAGCAACCCCGCACCTTGTTGCCACATCACTTGGATATGGGGGCGTGTTGCATGGCCTCGAACATATTGCAAAATTTAGTAAGTGCAATTATTCGATCGCGCAATTGGTGTACCCCACCGAAATCGATGCCGATGTCATTGCCGAGCGAATCAATGCATCTATCGCCGACAAAAAATCCAACGTCATTGTGGTGCTCGATCACATCACATCGGAAACTGGAGTGTTGCTGCCCGTCAGCGATGTCATCTCGCTTGTGCGAGCAAAGCACCCAAGCGCACAATTTGTCATCGATGCCGCGCACTCAGCGGGCATGTTGCAACAACCGCTGCCAATTGGTTTCGATGTTTGGGTGGGAAATTTGCACAAGTGGCTCTGTGCTCCGCAGCCAGCGGCCGCGCTGATCTGTGGTTCGCAAGCAATTGCCGACGTCATGGCCCCGCTGTCGCCTTCGTGGGGCTACGAAAAGGGCTTCCCAGGTTCGTTCGAATGGCAAGGCACAAGCGACTATTCGGCCTATTTGTCGGTTCCTTCCGCAATTGCATTTCAAGAGCAATGGAGTTGGGCCGAACGAGACTTTCATAACCGCTCGGTGGTCGATAGCGGCGCAGCGTTATTACGCAGTGCCTGGGGCACCCAGCCGCACATCGATTCTGGGGTGGAAGCACCGTGGATGCGCATGGTGCAATTGCCACTTATTCAACCATGGACAAAAACCGAGATCGAAACAGTTGTGCAGAAAGCCGGCAAACAGCTAAAGGCCGAATGCATGTGCATGACGGTAAGAGAAAAAACTTACGTGCGGATTTCGGCTCACATGTATAACGAAGCCGATCAATACGAAGCGCTTACGACGCTCCCTCAACTGCTGGCGTAGCACTGCTTTTTCGCAGTTGCAGCAACATTCTTGCCGCAATGAAAATGAGCAACACCGCAAACAAGAAGTTGGACAGCGCATCATTCATGCGAGTTGCCAACCAACTGCCTGCAATTGCAGCAACAATGCCAGTGGAACTGACAATGGCTGCAGCCTGAAGATCGGTGTTCTTGTTCCGATAATTCTGCAAAGTGCCGCTGAAAGCGGTGGGGATGACCACCGCAAGCGAAGTTCCCTTTGCCAGCGCTGGCGACACGTGGAATAACACAACCAAAATTGGGACAGTCATCAAACCGCCACCAATGCCCAACATGCCCGCGATGGCACCAACCGCAACGCCTATGACGATGAGCCAAACCACCGTTAGCGCATCAATAATCATGACGCCTGATGCATCTATCTCGAAGAACATTCGCACGCCAGCAATAACCAGCACTGCAATGAACGAAACTGTGAGTGTCTTTTTGGAAACGATCGACAAGAGCTTTGCGCCAATCAGCGAACCGCTTACCGAACCAATTGATAGCCAGAGCACAACACGCCAATCGATTTCGTCATGCGTCCAATAGGTGACGAAGCTTGCACAGGAAATAAGAAACACACCGCCAAGCGATGTGCCGTGCGCAAGGCGCTGATCCATCTTCAGGGCAAACATGAGGCCCGGAATAATGATGATGCCCCCACCGAGGCCAAACATTCCGGAGAGCAGCCCGGCACCAACGCCGAAGGCCATCAGGATTAGCGCGCGGTTTCGCTCAATTTTCACTGACCTAGTTTGCTAGATGGAGCATCCCGCAACAGCATTGAAATGTTCAGCACTGCGCTGGAATGCACCTTGGCCTGGGCGGTATTCAGTGTCTCGCCCAACTCCACCACAAATGCCATTCCGTTCTTGATGGTGTTTCGTTGCCATGTGGCTGCAACCCCCGTGTAGCGCCCACCCGTAATTCGTTTGATCGGGATACCCGTCAGTCGCGAATATGCGTTGCGCATGGTTCCCTCAAGGCCTTCGCCCGGCGAAATCATGTTCAAATCTTGGTGGTACCAAATGCCCAGTGCGGGTTTGATCTCGCGCATAAACGCCACAACTGCTTTTGTCTCTGGTTCGGATGCGCGTTTTGCACCCGCATACTGCCAGTAACCAGGCTTCCCCATCTTCGCCCAGTTGTACGGAAAGTTGCGATTGAGATCGACGCTGTTGGCATTGCCTCGTTGATTAAGCGCGGTGCCATCTGGGTTCACCGTTGGAACAACCCACAGGTTGATACCTCTCGGAACATCCATCTCCAATAACTGATCGGTAATCAATAAGCCGGCATCTTCGTTGCCATGAATAACCCCGATGACGACAACGGTGACACCCTTTGGGTCGCCTAGTCGAAATGCTTCAAGCGGCCGGCCCAAAACCGACGTGCCAAATACGCGCCGCTCTATTTGTTCGGTTGCGCCATGCGCTGGCGCAACACAAATTGAAGATGCAACTAGTGCGGTAGCAAAGAAAAGGAAGTTGCGTTTGATCTAGTGAATATTACTTAGACCACACCAATTTGTTCTTCACCTTCTTGCACGTGACTTTGACAGTCTTCTTGGCCACCATCACGGTTGACTTTGCGCCAGCAGTCGTGCATGAAGCGCCGATTTTTGCAGCAGTCGTGGTGGAAACAGAGCCGGAAGTTGATGCGCCAGTAGCAATCTTCAATGTTCCACGCTTCAGGGTGTACGTCTCGCCTGTTCTAGAGGCATTGAATGCGTAGTAAATGCGAAATACGTTTGGCGATACTTCGTAGCCCGTTGGGTCGAGACGTCGACTGTCGTTCTTAGTCACGGCCTGTGGCGTTGACCATGTGAGACCATCGGTGGACGACGAGACAAACAGTTGCTGCATTCCGTTTCCGCAACCAGGGCCAGTCGACATGATCATGAGCCAGTCGCCTGTCTTTGCGCGAAGGATTTCGGTGTCAACAAAGCCACCCTCAAGTCGGTATCCGCTTTCAGCGGTGAAATTTATGCCGTCACTTGAAATGTAACTACGTACTTTTTCAGGACATGAACTGGTCAGTGTTGGGCTCACGACAAGATAAACGCGTACTTTTCCGTCTGGAGTAACCACTGCATCTGGCACGCCCCATGCACGCTCTGTCGTTGGCACTGCAACATCTGCAGCGATTGGAGTGCTAGTTCCAACAGTCAAACACTCAGTAGTTGCGCATTGCGCTGATGACACTGTTTTTGATGTTGTCCCGGGAGTCATATCAACGAAATATGCCCTCCTAGTTCCATTAGGAAGTGTGATTGCAGTGAAGTCCGAACCCAATCGTCCTACGCCGCCCACCAATGTGCAAGCCCCTGCATCGGTGCAGTCCGAGACAGCAGTAGAGGGAAGACTTGGATACCAAATGCGATCTACCGAGCCCGTTCGTTCTACGTGAGGCGAAACTGCCGATATTCCAAGGGCGACACTCTCTTCAGAAAACTCCCACGAAACTGCTGCCGACGCAGATTGCCCAACGGCAAACGAACTCGACAGAACAGCTGCTACAACAATGAGACCTTTTCTGAATCTGAACACGCGATGCCTCCCGCTAGGACATAAGAATTGGTTACATTATAAAGCACAACGCTCTGGCCGGGTGCAATTCGGCGCTGTGGAACCAACCAATTCAGACGGATTTCAGATTCTGTTAAGACTTCCACCGTGGCGGGCAATGCCACCCCGTGGGCGCTGGACTGCACCAGCACGTCGTTGTTTACACGCAAACGCTCGACATCGGTTTCACTCGACCACACGATGTCGTTGACTACAACCGACTGGCAGAACAATTTAGATTCGTCGCCTACCGTGATGCGTGCATTGGGTGTATCTACATCGACCACATATTGCTTTGGCCCGCCGCCTGGCAGGCCGAGGCCTTTGCGCTGACCAATCGTTACGAGTTCGAGAGCATCTACCGAACCCGCTTCACTTCCGTCTTCGTTTACAACGCGCGCTGGGCGAAATGGGATGCGATTGCC
Source organism: uncultured Acidimicrobium sp. (assembly GCA_903850275.1). Lineage (GTDB taxonomy): Bacteria > Actinomycetota > Acidimicrobiia > Acidimicrobiales > Ilumatobacteraceae > UBA3006. Next base: position 1,374 of record CAINLH010000157.1, on the reverse strand, counting down.
CAAAAAGGTTTCGCGGCCGCCCGTCTTGCTGATGAAACAAACATCTTGACTGTCGGGTTTGGTGGCAGTGCGCAAGCCCAACTCGACCGCCCTATCGCGAACTTGCGCTTTAGTTAAATGCCCCACTGGAAACATGGTGTATTCCAGCTCGTTTTGATCGAGCATGTGCACTACATAACTCTGGTCTTTGGCATCGTCGGCGCCGCGCGCAAGACGAAGTGTGCCCTCGTCGTCTTTTTCAATGCGCGCATGATGCCCAGTTGCCACTGCATCGAAGCCAAGCAGCCGAGCGCGCTCGCTCAGCCGATCGAACTTGAGATGGCGGTTGCATTCGATGCAAGGGTTTGGAGTAAGGCCATCCACATGGGCTTGCACGTACGGGTCGACCACGTGCTTGTTGAAGTCATCGGAAAAGTTGAACACCAAATGATCAATGCCCAGCTGCTGGGCAACACGGCGCGCATCGTCAACATCGGAAACCGAGCAACAACCCGTGTCGCTTTCGCCGCCCCATAGGCGCATGGTTACTCCAACCACTTCGTGCCCGGCGTCTTTTAGTTCGGCTGCGGCAACCGACGAATCAACGCCACCAGACATGGCTACAAGCACTTTCATGCTCTAAAGGCTAACGACGCAATTGATTGACTGCAGAGACAATGGCCGAAACAGCCTTATCTATATCGGCATTTGTGGTGGTGTGGCCAAGGCTGAGCCGGAGCGCGCCATTACTCCACGAGCGCTCGATACCCATGGCCTCAAGCACATGCGACGGCTCCATTGCGCCGCTGGCACATGCCGACGCCGCCGAAGCACACACATCCACCTGGTCGAGCAGGAACAACAGCGCTTCGTTTTCCACGCCCGAAAAACACAAGTGCGCCGCGCCAGGAACACGATGCTGGCGCGGGACTGTTTCCAAAACGCCATCGAGCGCTGCACGGATTTCGTCGACCAACCGATCGCGCATTACCGAGACGCGCTCGCATTCGGATGCGCGTGTCGAGTCGGTTGCTTCAAGCGCTTTTGCGGTTGCAATAATGCCTGCCACGTTGTGCGTACCGCTTCGGCGGTCTCGCTCTTGGCCGCCACCAAGAATAAGTGGCTCTAAATGCTTCCCCGTTTTTAACACCATCACGCCCACACCCTTTGGGCCGCCAAATTTGTGTGACGACAACGTAAGCACATCTACAAGTGGAGTGATCTCGCGCATGTCAATCCAGCAAGCAGCTTGCACCGCATCGGTGTGAAGAATTGCGTTTGGCGCATACTTGCGAACTATTCGCGCGACATCACGCATTGGCGTGATTGTTCCCACTTCGTTGTTTACAGCCATCACCGAAACAACAGTGACGGGTTTGTCTTCGGTTGCTTCCT
>CAINLH010000156.1 GCA_903850275.1 uncultured Acidimicrobium sp. | reverse complement strand
TCTCGATATTGCGCTGTCAGTGCTGTCGCATATTTGCCGAGCACTTTACGTAGCGCTCAACTAGCGGGTGCTCCGGTAAGAGCAAGCATTCGTAAATGTGTGCGCCACGAGGAACGTGATACTGCGTTAGCAAACTTGGGCTTCAGAAGTACTGATCGAGTTGTATTGGCTATGGGTGGCTCGCTTGGTTCACAGGCGGTAAACCATTTTGTCGAAGCTTTCGCGCGGCATTACGAACATGACAACGAAGTCGCGGTGTTGCATATTGCTGGAGCACGAAACATGTCGGCATCAACGTCGCCCGAGCGCATCCATCGCGCCGACGGATCGTTGCGATACCAGAGGATTGCGTACTGCGAAGACATGGCTGGGGCATACAGTGCTGCAGCAGTTGTTGTTTGTCGTGCGGGGGCCAGCACCATTGCCGAGATCGCAACTGTGGGTGTAGCTGCTGTCATCATCCCTTGGAAGGATGCGGCAGAAAATCATCAACTAACCAATGCTCAATGGCTCACTGATTCTGGTGCAGCAGTTTTATTGGAGGAAAGTTCATTACGTGAAGCAACGTTTATCGAGGTTGTTGGCGCGCTGATTTCAAATCGTTCAGCAATCTCCCAATACGAGGAAAAGTCGTTTGCACTGGGCGATGTGCATCGCAACTGCAGAATCGCAACGATCATAGAGTCGGTGGCGTGAAAATGGTTGGCGACTCATTTGATTTGAACGTAAAACGCCGTATCCATGTTGTCGGCATCGGCGGCCCTGGTATGAGCGCAATCGCTCAAGTGTTATTCGAGATGGGTCATACGGTTTCGGGTAGCGACATTGTCGAGTCTCCAGCCACAGATCGCTTGAAGGCGTTGGGAGTGAAGGTATCGATCGGGCATGACGTTGCGTTAGTGGCGGGTTGTGACGCGGTTACTTTTTCTAGCGCAATACGGCAATCGAATATCGAAGTAGCCGCAGCCCTTGCGGTGCCGACAATTGCGTTGCTCACTAGAGCCCAGATGCTGGCGGCCATCTGCGATCAGCGGCTAACAGTTGCAGTTGCGGGAACACATGGAAAAACCACGACCACTTCGTTGTTGATGCATGTGTTGGAACGCGCGGGACGTAAACCAAGTTTCGTTATTGGTGGCGACGTTCGATCGGTTGAGACTGGGGCTGGTTGGAGAGATGGCGATTTGTTTGTGGTGGAGGCCGACGAGAGTGATGGAACGCATCTTGAGTTGCCAATACGCGCAACGATCCTGACCAATATCGATGTCGATCACCTAGATCGCTACTCGTCGTTTGAAAACATCGTGTCCAGTTTTGAAGAATACGTTGCGAAGGTTGATGGCCCAAAGGTGTTGTGTTCGGACGACGCGGCGGTTGCAACAATTGCTCAGAAATATGGCGCAATCACATACGGGATTGCATCTGAAGCCGATTTCCGAGCATGTGAAGTCTCGTTAGCTCATGGCGCTTCATCGTTTACGGTGCAACATCGAGACACCGGCGGGTATGTCACACTCGGCAAGGTTTCTCTACCGCTGAGGGGGCAACACAATGTTTTGAATGCACTCGCCGCGATTGCGATGGCGATGCAATTCGAGGTTGCTTTCGACGATTGTTGCGATGCCCTCAGCACTTTTGGAGGCGTCGTGCGCCGTTTCGACCATCGCGGAATGGATGGCGGTGCGACTTTTATCGACGACTATGCGCATCTTCCGAATGAGATTGCTGCAGTTCTGAAAGCATCGCGTGATGAAACCGACAATTGGAAACGTGTCGTAGC
>CAINLH010000155.1 GCA_903850275.1 uncultured Acidimicrobium sp. | reverse complement strand
GGTGCAAACACCACAGACGACAACGCGGTTAACTCTTCTGTTTCACTTGCCGACAACTGTGTGTCGTCGCCCCGTACGTGGCCGCTGATTACCAATTGAATGTTGGCAAGCTTGCCCAGCGCATGAAGCAACGAAATGGTTGCACCCCTGTCCACCATGTTGTGCCACTTAGGCAAGAAGAAGAGCACTCGATGTTGCTGCGCGCCGTTAAGTGCTGGCAGCTGTACCTGTGGTGCAATGCGATACAGCACGTGCAGCCATTCGCGCGAAAAACGAGCAGAGCCCCACACCTCAACGTTGTTGCCCGACATCGTGGAGTTGCCCACAATGACGTCGCGGTGATAACTGGCGCAAAACACGTAGGCATCGAAGCTGTCGCGATTGGCAAATGGAAGTTTGCCATTGTTGTCTGCCAAAGCCTGCTCTACCTGCTTGCTTCGAATGAGGTTGAGTTTGGTGGAGTGTCCGTGTGGCAGGGCAACTGTTGGAATACCCAATTGCTTCGCCGACAGCTGTGCTTGCAACACAAAGTCGGTGAACAGTGCGCGGCGCATTCGGGATAACACGCCGTTTGCTTTGGCTATGTCGGCAACGCCGTCGCCCCATTCGAAGATGCACAACCCTGTATTGATGCTGCGCAACAGGCGCTGAGTGCGCACTGTATTCCACCGAACACGCCCGTACTTCTTTAATCCACTTGGGGCAAAGGCTGCGCTTGGCAGGTGGCGCAGTGTGAAGCGCGGGTACGTGGCAAGAAAGTTCAGACGAAAGTCATTGGCCGCTTTGTATTCGCTTGCGACAATTGCAACCACGGGTTGGCCCATCTCCAGGCTTTGCCACATGACGGGCGCCATCTGATCGATGTCGGCCGAGCCGCGCATCACAAAGACAAACGACTTATCGTCGGCCATCGTTGCTACTTGTCTGGCGTTGCGAAGTTCAGGCGGGCCAACTCGGCACGCCACAAGTCGGCAAATTCGCAATCGCGATACTTCTCAAAATATGGCCCGCCCAGTGTGTAGTGAATCAATTCGGGCGTACTCGTTGCGGGTTGGTGCTCGCCCACCAAGTAGTTCCAGCTCAGTGGAAGCGAGCCGATCAGGTCGTCGTTGCCAAGCCACTTGAACTGATGCAAGAAGAGGCCGGTTTCGGTGGAAACCACCTCGGGTGTAAGAGCAGTGCAGCGCGCATTGTTAAACATCATCACGCTCGACCAGTTCTTCTTCTCGTACTTGGTTTGCACCTGGCCCAAAAACTTGGTGTCGCCCACTGGTTGATAATCGTGCTTGGTGCACATCACCGCATACTTGTCGTCGCGCAATGCCCACAGCTCGGCGATGTCAGCAGTTACCAACATGTCGCAGTCGGTGAAAATAGCCCAGCCTTTGTAGTCGCACAGATAAGGCGCCAGAAAGCGCGTGAATGAAAAATCGGTGGACTCTAGGCCTGAGCGCTCGCGCGTGTAAAACGCGCTCATGTGGTTTTTGACAACAGGAACAATCTCGACGGGCTTAGATGCGTGGCGCATAATGCTGTGCGCAAGCACATGAAACGCCACCGTTTCGTTTTCGTCGTAACCGATAAACACTTTGATGGTGTCGGCCATTGTTGCTCCTTAAAACGACGACGGCATCGGGCCAGTTTCAAGCAGCGGCGCACGAATGGCTAACAACTGTTTCAACAATGGCTCAAGGCGATGTAGCGGCAACATGTTTGGGCCGTCGCTCATTGCTTCGTCTGGGTTCGGGTGAATCTCCATGAACAAGCCATCCACTCCAACGGCAACTGCGGCGCGCGCAAGCGGCGAAACGTATTCGCGTTGGCCGCCGGAGGTGCCACCTTGGCCACCTGGTTGCTGCACCGAATGCGTTGCGTCAAAAATGACTGGGCAACCAAATGATTGCAACTGGGGTAGCGAGCGGAAGTCGACCACCAGCGTGTTGTAACCAAAACTGTTGCCGCGTTCGGTCAACATCAAGTTTTCGGCGCCCGACGACCGAAGTTTCTTTGCCACTTGGCCCATCTCTTGTGGCGACAAAAACTGGCCCTTTTTCACATTGATTGCTTTGCCGGTTTCGGCGGCGGCCACCAGCAAGTCGGTTTGGCGGCAAAGAAACGCCGGTATTTGCAGCACGTCAACCACCGAGGCAACCTCGGCCACATGGTGGCTTTCGTGAATGTCGGTAAGCACTGGCAAACCCAATTTGTCTTTTACTTGCTGCAACACCTCTAGGCCCTTGGTAACACCAGGGCCACGGAACGTAGACGCCGAGGTGCGGTTGGCCTTATCGAAACTGGCCTTAAAGATGTACTGCACGCCCAGGCGGCTGCAAATTTCGGAAACGGTTTCAGCAACCTGCATCACCAATTCGGTGCTCTCGATTACGCAAGGGCCAGCAATCAATGTCAGCGGCTTACCCTCACCAACAACTACCGAATTTCCAACTTTTGCCAAATGGTCGGT
>CAINLH010000154.1 GCA_903850275.1 uncultured Acidimicrobium sp. | reverse complement strand
CGTGTACACGCAACGGGTGATGTCGCTGCAATAACCATTCATTGTTCCGCCAAAGTCGCACAGCACAATTTCATTCTTGGCAATCACACGCGAGCCTGCATGGTGGTGAGGGCTTGCGGCATTTTCTCCCGCGGCAACGATCGCAAAGTTGACGACGTCGTGCCCTTCGGCAAGCAGTCGCGCAGAAATATCAGCAGACACTTGGGCTTCGGTGCGGCCAATGAGAGGTATCTGGCCAGAATGCAACTGTTGAGCAACTCGGTCTGCAGCGGCACCGGCAGCCTGCAGTGCAGCAATTTCACTTGCATCTTTTGACATTCTCAGTGAACCGACTACATCAACAGCCCGAACAAACGTGGCGCCATTGACCTTGGCGAGCAGCTCGACCAGAAACCGTGCCCACATTTGATCGCCAATTGCAATCTTTCGAGCACTGGGTAGCAACTTGGCAACGATGGCCACCGGATCTTCGGTTTCGCCCCAAGCAACAATGCTGAACACGCCAGGTTGCGGCACGACACGCGGCACTTCCAAGCGGGGAACCACCATCACCACTTCCCCGTTTTGCGGAATAACAAGCATGGTCAGTCGCTCGAGCGGCATGGCGAAGTAGCCAGACAGGTAGGGCAAGTCGTGGCCGACGGATAACAACGTTGCATCCACTTGTTTTGCAACCATTGCCGACCGCACTTTGGCAATGCGTGCCAAATAATCAGAGGCAGTTGCGATAGTGGTGCTCACAAAGTTTTCTTGCCAACTTTTACCAGCGTGCCATCGTTGTACTCCTGCACGGCATCAACAATTTCCTGTTTGGTGTTCATGACAAAAGGGCCATAACGCACCACGGGCTCGCCGAGAGGCTGCCCACCAAGCAGCAACACTTGCGCTTGTGCTTTTGTCGACTCGATGCGCACCATGCCGGCCGTGCGTTGCATGACCACCATTTCGCCAGAAGAAGTTGTGGAGCCATTTACTTTCACTTCGCCATCGAATACGTGAACGAGTGCAGTGTGCCCCTCTTGCGGGTGCCACTCCACCACATCGGATGCTTCCATCACTGCGTGGGCGTATGTCATTGGCGATGTCGTTTCAACAGGGCCTCTCACACCATGCACTTCACCGGCCACCACTTTGAGCAAGCCGCCGTTGGCAAGTTGCACTTGCGCAATTTCATCTGCGTCGTAACCCTGATAGCGAGGGTCCACCATTTTTTTCTCGGCCGGCAAATTTACCCACAGTTGAAAGCCGTGCATCTTCCCGCCAAGTCGCATCATGTCTTCAGTTGGCAACTCGCTATGAACTACACCCGAGCCGGCCGTCATCCATTGCACACCGCCTGGTTTAATCACAGCGCATGCGCCTGTGGTGTCTTCGTGCACCATGGCGCCAGAAAGTAAATAGGTAACGGTTTCAAAACCACGATGCGGGTGGCTTGGCGCACCCACTGCTTCGCCAGGCCCATATTGCGCTGGGCCCATTTCGTCCAACAACAAAAACGGGTCAATGTGATCCATCGTGGCTGTAGGAAATGGCCGTCGAACGGTGAAACCACCGCCTTCCACAGTGCGCTGCGAGTTAATAGTTCCGGCGATTGTGCGAAGTGTGGAAGCAGAAGTCATGACACTCCTTTATATCTGTAAAAGCGGCCGACTTGAACGTTGTGCCTGCTTTGCGTGATAACTCGACCTCGTGAGCGGGCTCGACTCCACATGACTGAGTCCAATCGATTCGCCAAACTGCTTGAAATGCACAAACTCTGCAGGCTCCACCCAACGCGCAACTGGCAGATGGTGTGAAGTTGGACGCAGGTACTGGCCGATGGTCACAATTTGCACTCCGACACTTGCCAAATCAATCAACGTCATCTCCACTTCTTCGCGCGTCTCGCCCATCCCCACGATGATTCCCGACTTGGTAGTGAGCCCTGCCGCAGCACTACGTGCAAGCACAGCAAGGCTGCGCGCATATCCGGCAGATGGGCGCACTGCGCGTTGAAGCCTGGCAACTGTTTCAATATTGTGATTCAAAACGTCTGGCCGCTCGGCAATCAAAATGTCGAGTGCATCAGAGCCCTTTACATCCGAGATAAGTGTCTCCACCTGGGCCAACTCGTTCGCTGCACGAATGGATCGCACACATTGTGCAACATGTTGCATCCCGCCGTCGTCGAGGTCGTCGCGTGCAACCATCGTCAACACTGCATAGTCCAAACCCATCTGTCGAACGGCTTGCGCCAATCGGCGTGGTTCATCACTGTCAGGCGCTAGTGGTTTCTGCGTATCGACCAAGCAAAATCCGCAGGCTCGTGTGCAACGCTCGCCAAGCACCATAAACGTTGCGGTGCCATCTTTCCAGCACTCGCTCAAGTTCGGGCATCCTGCTTCAACGCACACGGTGGTCAATTGCAAATCGCGAACTGTCTGCTTCACCGCCGCTACTTCTGCGCTTTGAACAATTTTCGTTCGCATCCAATCGGGCTTCCGCACAGAGATGCTCAACCCACCCTGCACGCCAGCATCGTCCAATCGCTTGATGAGGCGCACGGGTTCGCCTGCACCCTCACCTCTCGAAAATGCAGAAAGGTCGTCTGGGCTGTGTTTGAAGACAACATCGCTTCTTGTCGAACTCGAGCTACCCCATCTGTTTGTTGCCAATCGCGCAATCACGTCGACAACTTGCTCCATCGATGCGTCAACACCTTCTTCTGCAAGCGAAGTCACTGGCCATTGGCCGATTCCACAAGGGACAATATGATCTCGCATATACGCAAGGTCGGGGTTTACGTTGAGCGCAAACCCATGCATTGTTCGGCGCTCGGTAGAGCCACTTCCCACCTTCACTCCAATTGCGCAAATCTTGCGCGCTTGCGGTGTGTCTGGGTCGAGCCACACACCGGGAAACTGGGCTTGTCGTCCCGCGTTAGATACACCCAACTCGACGAGCGTTTCAATAATCACTTGCTCAAGGTCATGAATGTATGCACGAGTGTCTGCTGGCCCACTCGCACCATGTTTTGGTTGCAGGCTCAAGAGCGGGTAGCCAACAAGTTGACCCGGGCCGTGATATGTAATGTCTCCGCCCCGTTGCACCTCCACTAATTCGGCATTCACGTCGGCAGGGTTGCACAGCAAGTTCGTTACAAGGTTGGACGTTGGCCCGTATGTAAACACATGCGGATGCTCTAACAACAGCAAGTGCTGATCTACTCCATGTTTGAAAATGGCTGTCTGCAACGCAAGCGCTTCACGGTAAGCCACTCGTCCGAGCCACCTCACATGAAGGGGTGCGGATTGATTATTCATGTCTCACTAGTTTTGCCGCAACTAGAGCTCGGCTGACCAATCCTGCGTTTCAATTATTTGTTTTACCCGAGAAATAAAACGAGCTGCATAGGCGCCGTCAAATGCGCGGTGATCCCACGACATCGAAAGGTGACCCATTGGGTGAATCGCAATGCTTTCGCTTCCATCTTGTGCAGTGACCACTACGGGCTTGCGCACAATTGCATCGGTGGACAAGATGGCTACTTGCGGTTGGTTGATGATCGGCATGCAGATAAGCGCTCCTGCAGAGCCGTTGTTGGACAGCGTAAATGTTCCGCCCTGAATTTCATCTGGCGACAACTTCCTTCCACGTGCGCGATTTGCGAGATCGTTGATCTCGCGGGCAATTGCGCGCAAGCGCTTGGCGTCGGCACTGCGAACTACGGGGACTAATAGTCCTTGGTAATCCAAGTCGACAGCAATACCTAAATCGATGTACCCATGAACGACAAGATTGTCGCCATCAATTGATGAGTTCACATGCGGAAAGTCGGCAAGCGCATCCACTACTGCGCGCGCGATAAACGGCAAATAGGTGAGGCTGAATCCCTCTCCCGATTTCCAAGATTCCTTCACTGCCGATCGAGTTCGATCAACATTGGCGTAGTCCACTTCCACAACGCTGAATGCATGTGGGCTGACTGCCTTCGACATCACCATGTGTGCGCCGGTCAATTTACGAATCTTGGACAACGCAACAACTTGCTCGCGCTCGCCCGTCGGTGCAGTTGGACGCGGTGCTGGCGCCGCCATTGGTGCGGGTGCTGAAACCGGAGCAGGCGTTGAGACAACAGGTGCTGGTGCAGGCGCGCTTGCAACCTGTGCGGCTGCCTTCAACCCGTGTTGATCGATGTAGTCCAAAACATCTTCGCGCGTAATGCGTCCGCCTGGCCCACTGCCAGTTAGTGCGTCGATATCAATTTGATGCTCGGTAACCAATCGTCGAACAACTGGTGAAAGCAGTTTGTTGGTTTGGCTAGGTGCAGCAACACCAGGAGCCGGTGCAGCAACAGGTGCAGGTGCAGCAGCTACAGGCGCAGGCGCTGGTGCGGCACCCGCTGCACCAACCACTGCAATCACAGTTCCAACGGCAACGGTTTCGCCTTCAGCAACACGAATCTCGGTAACTGTGCCTGCCACTGGCGACGGTACTTCCGTGTCTACTTTGTCGGTAGAAACTTCAAACAGTGGCTCATCCGCTGCAATCGTGTCTCCAACCTTCTTGAACCAACGCGTAATCGTTCCCTCAGTTACCGTTTCGCCAAGTTGCGGAAGTGTGATGTCAGCCATGTTGCTCCTGTAGTCCTAAGAATGTTGCTGCGTCATGCATTAATACTGCGACCGGTCATCGACAACACTGTTTCGCCAAACAATTCCGACAGCGAAGGATGCGGCATCAGGAATTCGGCAATCTCGTCAACGGTTGCCTCCCAGTTCACCGCCAAGTATCCGCCGGACAACTGTTCTGTAACCCAAGGGCCAACCATATGCACGCCAAGCACTTGGCCGGCACTGCCATCGGCGTTCTTCTTGGCAATCACTTTCACCAAGCCTTCGGCCTCGCCGATAATCATCGCGCGGCTGTTGGACCGGAATTGATGTTTCGCCACAACCACGTCGATACCTTTGGCGCGCGCTTCCTCTTCCGAAGGCCCCGCCCAAGCAACTTCAGGGTGGCAATAAATTGCCCACGGCACTCGGTCGTACATCACGGGATAAACGGTTTCACCGAGCATGTGTTTAACAGCAACAATCGCCTCGGCGTAAGCAACGTGCGCAAGCTGCGGAGTATTGATCAGGTCGCCTACCGCATAAACACCTTGTTCGCCTGTTGCGCAATAACCATCAACTTCAACGAAGCCACGCTCGCTCAACTGAACGGCAGTCCCTTTTAGTCCGAGCAAATCTGCAAACGGCTTTCGGCCAACCGACACCACAACTGCATCGACATCCAGTCGTTCGCCTTCGCCAAACAGCACGGTTGTTCCGCCTGCGCTATTGAGTTCATGGCCGGCAACTTTTACGCCAGTACGAATGTCGATGTTCTTCTTCTTGAAACTCTTGACAACAAAGTTGGCAACGTCTGGGTCTAGGCCCGGAAGAATTTTTGGCAAACCTTCCAGAATGGTGACGGTCGAACCCAAGTCGGCAAATGTTGAAGCAAATTCACAACCGATTGCGCCACCACCAATTACTGCAATTCGTTTGGGAATTCGATCGAGCATCAGCACTTCATCCGAAGTCATGATTGGCCCGCCCGCGTCGAAGCCCGGAATTGTTCGCGGCACCGAACCAGCTGCGAGCACAACAAACTTGCCTTGAATCTGCTGCGTGCCACCGGCTGCAAGTTGCACATCAACGATGTGCTGCGCACCGAGCGAACCCGTGCCAAGCAGATACGTAACTTTTTTCGACTTGGTGAGACCAGTGAGACCTTTGACAAGAGTGTCAACGATGGTTTGCTTACGCTTTTGAGCAACTGCGAAGTCGACGACG
>CAINLH010000153.1 GCA_903850275.1 uncultured Acidimicrobium sp. | reverse complement strand
CGGTGCCAGTAAAACGTCAACTGCTTCGCGCCATCGTTACTGCAGCAGTGAAGGCCGGCGCGCCATTTGGCATTCCCATCACGTGCAAATTCAGAATGGGCATTAACGAAGAAGTCATTACATATGTCGAAACCGGACAGATCTGCGAAGAGTCGGGCGCGGCAGCAATTGCATTGCATGCGCGCACTGCGCAACAGCACTATGCACCAAGCGCACGCTGGGAAGCAATCGCCGAGTTGAAGCAAGCAGTGCACACCATCCCCGTGTTGGGCAACGGCGACATTTGGGAAGCGGCCGATGCCTTGCGCATGGTGGAACAAACGAAGTGCGACGGCGTGGTGATTGGCCGAGGTTGCTTAGGGCGCCCATGGCTCTTTCGCGACTTGATCGATGCATTCAGTGGCAAACCAATTTCGGCTACTCCAACTCTTGGCGAAGTGCTTCCAGTGATGGTCGAGCACGCCGAAGCGTTGATGGAACATTTGCAAGACGAGCGCGGAATTCGCGATTTTCGTAAGCACACCGGTTGGTATTTGACGGGCTATCCAGTTGGCGGCGAAGTGCGTCGCAAGTTCAGCGAAATTGGTTCGCTCGACGACTTGCGTCGGCTTGCCGACAGCCTCGACCCAAGCATCGTGATTGTGGAAGGCGGCGAACGAATTGCGCGCGGGCATACCAACGGGCCAATCAAAGTTGCGCTGCCCGACGGCTATTTGGATGATCGCGACGACATGACCATTCCTAACGATGGTGATGTGATGGCGCTCAGTGGTGGCTGATGGAGCCACACGCGTTACCAAAGATTGTTCTCGCATCGGGTTCACCTCGTCGAGTTGATTTACTCACGCAGTATCTCGACGACATTTTTGGCGAAGCAGTTGTTGCGTTTGCTATCGATCCAGCCGATTTAGACGAGACACCGTTGCAGGGCGAAACCCCGCTTGCGCACGTGCAACGTTTGGCTAATGCAAAAGCGCAAATGGTTGCTCAGCGCCACGTAGGCGCAGACACCGTGGTGATTGCTGGCGACACCACGGTTGATGTTGCCGGCGCAATTTTTGGCAAACCCGTTGATGACGCCGAGGCGCGTTCGATGTTGCAGCAATTGTCGGGGCGTACACATCACGTGCACACGGCGCTTGCCGTTATCCGCGGCGACCGCATGGCCCACGTGGTCGACTCGGCCGCCGTAACCATGACCCACATCACCGATGAACAGTTGAATTGGTACCTGGCCACGGGTGAGCACGCCGATAAGGCCGGCGCCTACGCCCTCCAAGGGCAGGGCGGGGCCCTGGTCGAGAAGGTGGTTGGCAGCCTGACCACGGTCATTGGGCTGCCCCTAGACGCCCTTGCCGAGGCCCTTTCGGCCTGTGGCTGCGGTTGGAAAATCGGGCAGTAAGCCCGTATCATTAGCACTCGCACCTATCGAGTGCTAAAGCAAAATAAGCCAGAACAACCGCGTGGTTCCGCAAGAATCACGCCTCACGGAGGACCTCACCATATGAACCTGAAGCCCCTAGACGACCGCATCGTTGTCAAGCCAAGCGAAGCCGAGATGCAAACAGCATCTGGTTTGGTTATCCCAGACACTGCTCAAGAGAAGCCACAGCAGGGCACCGTTCTTGCAGTTGGCCCAGGCCGCTGGAGTGACGACGAAGGCAAGCACTTCGCGCTCGACGTAAAAGTTGGCGACACCGTTTTGTACAGCAAGTACGGCGGCACCGAAATTTCGCACGGTGGAGACGATCTCTTGATCCTCACCAGCCGCGACGTTCTCGCAATCGTTACTAAATAACCCCCTTCGAACACACAAAGGAACTATTTCATGGCCAAGCAATTGAAATTCAATGAAGAAGCGCGCCGCGCACTCGAAGCCGGCGTCAACAAACTTGCCGATGCTGTCAAAGTCACGTTGGGACCAAAAGGTCGCAACGTTGTCCTCGACAAGAAGTTCGGCGCTCCAACCATCACCAACGACGGTGTATCTATTGCCAAAGAAGTCGAACTCGAAGATCCATTCGAGAACATGGGCGCGCAGCTTGTAAAAGAAGTTGCCACCAAGACAAACGACGTCGCAGGTGACGGAACCACCACCGCAACTGTGCTCGCACAGGCAATGGTGCAACACGGCATGCGCAACGTTGCTGCCGGCGCAAACCCAATGGGCTTGAAGCGTGGCATCGAAAAGGCTGTTGCAGCCGCTGTCGAGTCCATCAAGAGCCAGGCCAAAGAAGTTGACGACAAGGGCGACATCGCCAGCGTTGCAACCATCTCGGCCGCAGACGCATCGATCGGCAAAGTTATTGCCGACGCGATCGACAAGGTTGGCAAAGACGGCGTTGTAACCGTTGAAGAGAGCAACACATTTGGTACCGAGCTCGAGTTCACCGAAGGTATGCAGTTCGACAAGGGTTACTTGTCTCCATACTTCGTCACCGACGCCGACCGCCAAGAGGCTGTTCTTGAAGAGCCATACATCTTGTTCAACTCGGGCAAAATCGCAACGGTTCAGTCGATGTTGCCAGTTCTTGAAGGCGTGATGAAGACGGGTCGTCCGTTGTTGATCATCGCCGAAGACGTAGAAGGCGAAGCACTCGCAACTCTCGTCGTCAACAAGATCCGCGGCACCTTCAACTCCACCGCAGTCAAGGCTCCAGGCTTTGGCGATCGTCGCAAGGCAATGTTGCAAGACATGGCAGTGCTCACCGGCGGCCAGGTCATCAGCGAGGAAGTCGGTCTCAAGCTCGAGAACGTCAGCCTCGACTTGTTGGGCCGTGCCAAGCGCGTGATCATCACCAAGGACAACACCACCATCGTGGACGGCGCAGGCGCAAAAGACGAAGTGACCGGCCGCATCAGCCAGATCAAAGCCGAAATCGATAACACCGATTCCGACTGGGACCGCGAAAAACTGCAAGAGCGTCTCGCCAAATTGGCAGGCGGCGTTGCAGTCATCAAGGTGGGTGCAGCAACCGAAGTGGAGCTCAAGGAAAAGAAGCACCGCATCGAGGACGCAGTGTCCGCAACTCGCGCAGCAATCGAGGAAGGCGTGGTCGCCGGTGGCGGCACCGCACTCATCCGCGCACGTCCCGCAGTGTTGAAGGTTGTCGAGTCGCTCAAGGGCGACGAAGCAACTGGCGCACGCAGCGTGTACGACTCACTCACCGCACCTGCTCGTCACATTGCTGACAACGCAGGCATGGAAGGCGCAGTTGCCATCCAGCGTGTCGAGACCGAGAAGGGCTCTGTTGGCCTCAACGCAGCAACTGGCGAATATGTCGACCTCGTGAAGGCCGGCATCATCGACCCAGCAAAAGTGACCCGCGCAGCGTTGCAAAACGCAGCGTCGATCGCAGCGTTGGTCATCACCACCGAGTGCCTCGTTGCCGACAAGCCAGAAAAGAACGGCGCACCAGCAGGTGGCGGCGGAATGCCTGGCGGCGGAATGGGAATGATGTAAGTCGTTTCCCAAACGAACAACAAGCAGTCGAAAATGCCTCGGGTGAAAACCCGAGGCATTTTCATTTCTCTCCTAGTGTGTTAGCCCATGGCAGCAAATGGTCGCGGTTTCTGGATGCACCAATTGGTGGAATACGGCATCGCGGGCGGCCTAATCATGATGTCGGCCCAATCGGCAACTCCGTTAGCCCCGGCATCCATGGGCCTTGCAATCTTGTTCAACGTTGCAGTTGCAGACGGTCCGATGAGCGCTTTCAAATGGTTCAGCAGGCGAGTGCACAAATACATCGACTGGGCAATCATCGTGTCTGCTCTTGCCGCATCAGCAATACTCGACTTAGACGTGCAGGCACGCTTGGTACTGCTAGCCGTGGGCCTCGTGATGGCAATCATCGTGCTCGGCACCAATTTTGTGAAAAAGGGCGCCCAGCAACCTCGGGGTAAGTGAAACCCTCATCGTTAGGCTGAACACATGTCATTTACCGTTCCAGCACCAGACCTTGAAAAGATTCGTCTCGCATGGGAAACATGGGAAAAGGGCGAAGAGCAACCCGGCAAGACACTGTCCAACTTGAAGACAGCAGGTCTCGACGAAGTGGTGCGTCAACTCATCGCTAGCAACTGGAAACCACAAGCGTAAATCGGTTTGCCATGCGCGCAGGCGGAAACCAAATCATTCCGCGCCCTGCCGCAGTGTGGGTTCGCCCCAACAATCCCTTTCGTTCCCTCGATCACTCCGTTCTTCGCTCTACCGAGCAACTAATCGCGCGCATCGAAAGCGCAGCAGGCAAAGTTTCGGAAGTGGATGTACCCCAAGGCGCCAAAGCCTCCGCTGTACTTGTACCCATTTTCGACGGCGAGTACGGCCCCGAAGTAGTGCTCACGCGAAGGTCGCAACAACTCACAAACCATAAAGGCGAAGTCTCGTTTCCAGGCGGCCGTATTGATGCAAACGAAACCGCAGTGGATGCAGCACTGCGCGAATCGCGCGAAGAGATCAATCTCGACACCAGCAACCTTCGAATAGTGGGTCAACTCGGCGCCATTTCAACGTATGTCAGTAGCAGCCACATTGTTCCCGTGGTTGCTCACCTACACAACAGGCCAGAGTTGGATATCAGCAATGCAGAAGTGGAGAGAGTTTTCTCTGTTCCACTGATCGACTTAGTTCGCGACGACACGTATGCAGAAGAACACTGGGGAACCGCCCCAAACACGTATCAATTGCATTTCTTCCACCTCGACGACGAAACCATCTGGGGTGCCACAGGAAAAATGTTGCACCAACTCATCAATATTGCACTGCTGAAGCATTAACCACTTGCACGCACTGCAACAAAGAACACCTCGGCCCACGCAAAACACCGAAACCTCGCAGTGTGCACTCTTGGCGCGCACGTCGTTCCAGTATCTAGTCGAAACTGTTCATCTATCTGCAGGCGAACAAATTCGTTAAAGACGCCTAGCCGTTTGAAGTTTCGATAACCAAAGTCGTGTCGCCAGCAAGCCGAACGAAAATTAAAACTTCGCCCCTCGCTTCCAACCACTGGCGCCGAGCAACCATCGGTCGTCCAATCCAACAACGGGTACGCACGCTTCAACGCGCTTCGTTGTCGCACAAACGTCTGTAGATCAAGGGTGAACGACACGTAGTGCACTGCCTCTGTATCGGTCGCAAATGGCGGTGGCGTGTATCGCGTGGGAAGTGGGGCGGTTGCCATGCTCGCAACCGCGACGAGCACGAGGAGCATTGCGCCCATTTCTGTGCCTTTCGCGACGGGGCGTTTCCCCGTCAGGCAATGTGTACTTAGCGCAGCGCCTTCAACACGTTGGCCATTTCGATGGCTCCGATGGCGGCTTCTTCGCCTTTGTTGCCCGCGCCTGGGCCCGAGCGCTCTACTGCCTGTTCCACGTTTTCAACGGTGAGAACAGCAAAGCCGATTGGCATGCCTGTCTCAAGTTGAATTTGAGCAATGGAGTCGGCAACGGGGCCTGCAACGTATTCGAAGTGCGCGGTTTCGCCGCGGATGACTGCGCCGAGTGTGACGAGCGTGTCGTAGCGGCCGCTGGTGGCCATTGCTTTTGTCGCGATGGGGATTTCGAATGCGCCTGGTACCCAGGCGACATCAATAGCTTGTTCGGAAACACCGCTTGCGACGAGGCCGCGCATTGCGCCTTCGAGTAGTGCATTGACAATGAATTCGTTGAAGCGTGAACAAACGATTCCAACTCGCATGCCTGTGCCGTCGTGAGTGCCTTCAAAAGTTGCCATGATCTATTTTCCCTTCTTTGGTGTTGCAATGTCTGATCCGTCAAATACGTGGCCCATGCGGTCGCGCTTGGTGCGCAGGTAGGCCTCGTTTTCTGGTGTTGGTGCAATATCAAGTTGCACGCGCTCCACAATGCTTAAGCCGTAGCCGGCAATGCCGCCGTATTTGGCGGGGTTGTTGG
>CAINLH010000152.1 GCA_903850275.1 uncultured Acidimicrobium sp. | reverse complement strand
GGTGGTGCAGCAAACGTTCCGTCGGGCATTGAGGGGAACTCGATGATCTCGATAACGGCATCGATATTGATGGGGCCATATATATGGGGGAAGAACGGTTCGCCTGGCAGGGCGGGTGATCCGTCGATGTGCGCGGGTGGCTCCCATTTCAGAGGGCTGGCAAGCAGTTTGGGGTCGATGCACAACAGCAACATGTCGTTCGCGCTTGCGTAGTACTTGTTGGCAACGCCAACCATTTGGTGCTCGGTAGAACAGTGGATGAAACCTTCACTGTGCAGTGACGGCGGTGTGAGGGTGCCCTGTTGTTGGGCAAGCAGCCAATCGCTTCGCTTGATTAGATGCAGAATCACGCTTCGTAGCGTAGGTGACTCTTATGCGTGATAGTTGGGGGCTTCGTGTGTAATCGTCACATCGTGTGGGTGGCTTTCTTCCCGCCCGGCCGTGGTCACGCGCATAAAGCGTGAACGGGTGTGCAGTTCGGAAAGATTGGCTGCGCCTGCGTAACCCATGCCCGAGCGCAAGCCACCAACAAGTTGATAGATGACATCGGCCAACGACCCCGCATACGCAACGCGCCCTTCGATGCCTTCGGGGACAAGTTTGTTGCGCTGCTGAGGGCCGCTTTGTGCCGATCCATAACGATCTGCTCCGAGGCCTTGCATTGCACCAAGTGAACCCATGCCGCGGTAGCTCTTGTAACGACGACCTTCGAACAACTCCACTTCGCCTGGCGCCTCATCGGTTCCGGCCAGCAGGCTGCCGAGCATGACAACTGTTGCGCCTGCAGCGAATGCCTTAACAAGATCGCCCGAGTAAGTGACCCCGCCGTCTGCAATGAGGGGCAGGCCAAGTTGTTTCGCGCGTTGTGCGGTAAACCAAATTGCTGAAAGCTGTGGCATGCCAGCGCCCGCAACTACGCGTGTCGTGCAAATGGAACCGGCACCGACGCCCACCTTGACTGCGTCGACACCCGCAGCATGCAGTGCATCAACGCCTTCTTCGGTAACAACGTTGCCGGCAACAACGGCAAGATCGGGCCAGTTGCTCTTGATACGTCGTATTGCTTGAACAACGCCAGCAGAGTGGCCGTGCGCGGTGTCTACAACAACGGTGTCGACATCGGCATCTACGAGGGCCTGCACGCGCACCTCGAGGTCGTCGCCTACACCCACTGCTGCTCCTACGCGCAGCCTTCCGCCGCTATCGCGCGTTGCATTGGGGAAATCTTGACGCTTCATGATGTCTTTAACGGTGATGAGCCCACGCAACTTTCCATCGGCATCAACGAGCGGAAGTTTTTCAATGCGATGCTGCTGCAATATGTCGCGTGCGGTGTCGAGCGATGTTCCAACTTCGGCTGTAATCAAATTGGTCGAGGTCATAAATTCGGTTACTGGTTTGGCGTAATCCGATTGCTTGCAAAAGCGAATGTCTCGATTGGTCAAGATGCCAACGAGGTGACCACTTGGGTCGGTAATGGGAACGCCTGAGAAGTGATATCTATTCATCAAATTCTCTGCGTCTTGCAATGTTGCGGTGGGTGGAAGCGTGACGGGGTCGGTAATCATTCCTGATTGCGAGCGCTTCACGCGGCGAACTTCCGAAGCCTGATCATCGATGGTGAGGTTGCGGTGAATGATGCCCAGCCCACCCACGCGTGCAAGAGCAATGGCCAAACGAGACTCCGTAACTTTGTCCATCGCAGCAGAAACAAGCGGCACTGAAAGTTGAATGTCGCGGGCGAATACGGTGTTCGTGTTTACGGCGTCGGGGAGGACGTCGCTGTAGCCAGGAACCACGACTACGTCGTCGAAGGTGAGGCCTTCAAAGTAGGTAAAGAACTCTGCGTTTGTTGTCATGGCGTTGTCACTTTCTGTCGTTGGGAGATGATGGTTCGAATTGCGCTGATGAGCAGTTGGTGTTCGGTTGCATGCATCCGTAGTTCGAAATCGTGCAACGTGTCGTGTTCTTCGAAGACGACTGGCATGCTGGTGATGACTGGGCCCGTGTCTATGCCTTCATCGGGCACATAATGCACCATGACGCCAGAAGATGATCTGTTGCCGGCGGCAAATTCGCCGTATGCGCGTTCAATCGCTTTTATTCCAGGCAGTTGGCCAGGCAGCGCGGGGTGCAAGTTGATGATGCTGTTGGGGAAGTGCTGAATGAAGGAAACCGACAGCTTGCGCATGAAACCCGCGAGCACCACCAGGTC
>CAINLH010000151.1 GCA_903850275.1 uncultured Acidimicrobium sp. | reverse complement strand
TCGAAGTTGGCGACATTTCACTTGGCACCGAAGCCGGCATTCTGTCCGCCGACTTCACGGTCCGGGGGCGCTACGCCTATGGAATGCTCACATCCGAGCGCGGCACGCATCGGCTTGTTCGCATTAGCCCATTCGACAATCAGGGCCGCCGTCAAACAAGCTTTGCGACCATACAGGTTTGGCCAGTGCTCGACGACCTCGACGTAGAGATAAACGAAAGTGACATCCGTATGGAGGTATTTCGCGCATCTGGGGCAGGTGGCCAGCACGTGAATAAAACTTCGTCGGCGGTGCGCCTCATTCACGAGCCAACCGGTTTGGTGGCATCGTCGCAGCAGGAGCGATCACAGTTGCAGAACCGTGAAAACGCATTGAAGCGTTTGCGAACGATGGTTGCCGCACGCATTGAAGAAGAGCGTGAACAAGAGTTGCGAACGATCGCGGGCAAGTCGGCAACAGTTGGGTGGGGAAGTCAGATTCGTTCGTATGTAATGCAGCCATATCAAATGGTGAAAGATGTGCGTACAGATATTGAAAGTGGAAACATCGCTGGTGTACTTGACGGCGATTTGGACCTGTTTATGGAAGGCTTCCTGCGCTGGCGACGCGCAAACTCCGAATCATAAATTAGACTGTTGGGTAACGAGCGTCGGCTACCTGAGAGGGCCCCCATGATCCGTTTGGAAAATGTGACCAAGAGATACGGCGCCGAGAATGTCGCCGTACGCGACGCCTCGTTCGACGTGGCAAAGGGCGACTTCGTCTTTTTGGTTGGTCCATCCGGTTCTGGAAAATCGACATTGTTGCGATTGATCAACAGGCAAGAGCGCCCTGAACGGGGTGATGTGTGGGTTGCAGGTCGCAACATCAACGAAATCTCCGATTCGCGGGTGCCGTTCTTGCGGCGCAATATGGGAAACGTTTTTCAGGACTACAAGTTGCTCACGAATAAAACAGTCTTCGAAAACGTTGCATTCGCCCTAGAAGTGATTGGCAAGCCAAGACACATGGTGAACCGCCAGGTTCCCATTGTTCTCGATCTTGTCGGCCTTGCCGGCAAGGAAGACCGTTTCCCTCATCAGCTCTCTGGTGGCGAGCAACAGCGCGTGTCGATCGCGCGTGCTTTCGTTAATCGGCCGCTTATTTTGCTGGCCGACGAACCAACGGGCAACCTCGACCCCGCAACGGGCGAGGGCATCATGGCGTTACTTGACGAAATCAACACAACTGGAACCACGGTCGTGATGGCAACGCACGATCACCGCGTGGTGAATGCCATGCGCCGTCGAGTTATCCAGTTGGATCGCGGCGTCATCGTGCGCGATCAAGAGCGCGGGGTATACGAATGATCGCCAAAATCACGTATGCGTTTCGTGAAATGTGGGCCAGTTTTCGGCGCAACCTCACACTCACTGCCGCAGCCATTCTTACTTCGGCGATTGCTCTGCTATTGGTAGGCACCACGCT
Source organism: uncultured Acidimicrobium sp. (assembly GCA_903850275.1). GTDB lineage: Bacteria > Actinomycetota > Acidimicrobiia > Acidimicrobiales > Ilumatobacteraceae > UBA3006. Next base: position 1,410 of record CAINLH010000151.1, on the reverse strand, counting down.
GCTCATTCAGCGCGCGTTCGACAACTTGTTAGTGCAGTGGCGCGGCGATGTCGAAATGATCGTGTTTATTCGTAGCGATGCGTCACCAGAGCAAATTGCGCTTGTAGACCAGACGATTCGTTCGTCGCCAACCATCATCGACACCGAAAAGCTTGCATATCTGGACAAAGCTCAAACATATGAGGAAGCCAAACGAATTTTCGTTGGCGACCCAGTAACGCTCAGCCTGCTTACTCCCGAGAATATTCCTTCTCAATTCAAAGTTGTGCCGATCACGCAAGACCCGGCATTAGTCCGAAGCCTCAGCGAGCAATATCGTTCGTTGCCAGGCGTCGAAGACGTCGCACTTGCTGAAGACGAGTTCCAGGTGATTTCAACACTGTCTGGTTTCGTTCGCACAGTAACGCTCGTTATGTCGCTTGTTTTGCTTGTTGTTGCGGTTGGGCTTATTTGGAACACCATTCGAACCGCAATGTTCGCTCGTCGTCGAGAAATTGAAGTGATGAAGCTTGTTGGTGCAACAAACTGGTTCATTCGCATTCCATTCATGCTCGAAGGATTGTTGCAAGGACTCATTGGGGCAGTGGTCTCGTGCGGAGGATTGTGGGTGCTTAATTCGGCATGGACTAACGGGGTCGCCTCGTTTAAGCCAGGCACTGGCATTTCGTCGTTGGTGGTTCCTTCCAGTTACCTGAGTGGCGTCATGTTGATGATCTTGGCAATTGGCGCAGTGGTCGGGGCCGTCGGCTCTGCAATTGCTGCGTCTCGCTTTCTCGACGTCTAGTCGCTCAACGTAAGGTTGGGTATGGCTTCAGTTGCACCCAACTATTCAGAGATCATCTATCAAGTAGAAGATGGCATAGCGACGATCACTCTTAATCGTCCAGAGAAACTCAATGCGTTCACCTACGTGATGATGACCGAGCTGATTGATGCTTTCGATCAGGTAGATGCCGATGACGATGTTCGAGCAGTGATTGTTACTGGTGCTGGTCGGGCGTTCTGTGCCGGTGCCGACTTGGCCGCAGGCGGCGACACATTCAGCGACGGCAAGCTGAGCACCGAGTCGTCAAGCAAGTTCCGTCGCGATGGCGGTGGCACAGTGACGCTGCGAATGTTTAAGTGCAATAAGCCAATCATCGGTGCATTGAATGGTGCTGGTGTCGGCATCGGCGTCACCATGACACTGCCTATGGACATCCGTATTGCTGCCGACACCGCAAAGTTTGGTTTCGTGTTTACACGTCGGGGGATTGTTCCGGAGGCGTGCTCCTCATGGTTCCTGCCACGGATTGTTGGCATCCAGCAGGCTCAGGAATGGGTATTCACCGGTCGAGTGTTTTCGGCGGCGGAGGCACTTGCGGGTGGTTTAGTGCGCAGCATCCACCCGGCCGACGAGTTGATGAACGT
>CAINLH010000150.1 GCA_903850275.1 uncultured Acidimicrobium sp. | reverse complement strand
GCCATGCCAAGCCCGGCGGCTAGCCATAGCCAAGGCGCCACGGGTTTGTATTCGGTTTGGGGCTGCTTGGTGCGCATGATTGCGGCAACAACGATGAGAAAGGCTGCGCCGATGATGGTGCGCATTGTGGCCACGCCCAGCGGGGAAAGGTTGTCTGGGCCAAGCTCCTGCGATGTTCCCGTGGTTGCGAAACACACTGCGGCAAACACCACAAGTAAGCGAGATCTCACACCTCGACGGTAGTTGGCACGGCTGTAGATTTGGAGGGACTAATGCTCCCGTAGCTCAGATGGATAGAGCGGCGGACTTCTAATCCGTAGGTCGTAGGTTCGATTCCTACCGGGGGCGCCAATTGAGTGCCTGTTGTGGCGTGAATAACCCTTGATTTTTGTGGGTTAGGGGCATGGAACGCCTATCCTTTCGGGGTCAGTCTTAAGAGAGGTCGCTTCTGTGAAATTTAAAAAAGGTGACACCGTTATTTACCCGCAGCATGGCGCCTGCATCGTGCATGGCATCAAGCGCATGAAGGCCTTCGGAGCCACCCAGGAATACCTCATTTTGAAGACTGTCATCAACGAGATGACGCTTTCGGTACCAACCGCAATGGCCAACCAAGTTGGTGTGCGTCCGCCGGTATCGAAATCCGAACTTGAAGACTTGCGCTCGGTGCTTTCGAAGGCAGACCCACGCGTGCCAGCAAACTGGTCGCGACGATTTAAGAACCACCAAGAAAAACTGAAGAGTGGCGACGTTTATCAAGTGGCAGAAGTTGTTCGTAACTTGGCCGCCCGCGACCGCGACTCGGCCCTGTCTGCCGCAGAAAAAACAATGTACGACCGCGCTCGAATCAACTTGATTTCCGAAATTTCTCCTGCGCTCAAGGTTTCGACCGATGCTGCAGAGGTTTGGCTGGATGCAGCGCTCGAGCAAGGTGTGTTGAAGCCTTCGAAGGGTGCCAAGTTGGTGAAGCAGGCTGCAAAGCCAGCACCGAAAGTAGAGCCCAAGGCAACAGCAAAGAGCGTTGCGAAGCCTGCCGCAAAAGTGGCAAAGGCTCCTGCAAAGACTGTCGCCAAAGCCGCCGCTAAGAAGTAGTCATATATATGGCCAACGTGGGGTATGTCGGTCTTGGCATTATGGGCGGGCCGATGGCGCGTCACTTAGCAGCAGCATCCCATTCGGTTGTTGTGTACAACCGCACCACTGCAAAAGCAGAAGAGTGGGTCAAAGCACATGGCGGTTCATTCGCACTAACTCCGCGCGAAGTTGCAGAACAGTCTGATGTCGTATTTATGTGCGTTGGCAATGACGACGACGTGCGATCGGTTGTCTACGGCGCCGATGGCGTGCTCGCCGGCATGAGCAAAGGCAAGACATTGGTCGATCACACCACAGCGTCGGCAACTTTGGCCCGCGAGTTATCTGTTGCGTGCGCCGAAAAGGGCGTTGGTTTTGTCGACGCCCCTGTTTCTGGTGGCCAGGCAGGCGCAGAAAATGGTCAGCTCACCATCATGTGTGGAAGCGACGATGTTGCCGCTTACGAGCGCATCGAACCAATCGTTGATGCATATGCAAAACGTTGCAAACAGCTTGGCAATGCTGGCTCGGGGCAGTTGGCAAAGATGGTCAACCAGATTTGTATTGCGGGTATTGCGCAGGGCCTTTCCGAGGCGCTGAACTTCGCAATGCGTGCCGGCCTCAACCCCGACGACGTCGTCGATGTGATTTCAAAAGGTGCAGCGCAGGCGTGGCAAATGGAAAATCGTTCGAAGACAATGGTGCGCGACGAGTTTGAGTTTGGTTTTGCGGTGGAGTGGATGCGCAAGGATTTAGGCATGTGCTTTGACGAAGCGAAACGCAATGGCGCGCAATTGCCGATGACCGAGATGGTCGACAAGTTTTACGAAGAAGTTGTTGCGATGGGCGGACGCCGCTGGGACACCAGCAGCCTCATTGCGCGTTTTACGAAAAAGTAAGTTTCAATTGGTTGACGCCGCGAATGGTGATGCGGTCGCGCCAAGTTGGCTCACCTTCGATGGTGATGTTTTTGAATCGAGTAAATAGCGAGCCAACCGCAACTTCGGTTTCTAGTTTGGCGAGGGCCGAACCTAGGCAATAGTGAATGCCGGAAGCAAAGGCCATATGGCGATGCGAGTTGTCTCGGTCTAATTGCAGTGTGTGTGGGTCGGCAAACATGGATGGATCGTGGTTTGCTGCACCTAGCGAAGTGAGCACCATGGTTCCTGGTTGCACGGTATGGGTGGTGTCGCCGACGGTGTAGTGCGCTTCTTTAAGCGGAATACGCACGGTGTGTTGCACGGGGCCATCGAAGCGAAGTAGTTCGTCGATGTGCTGTGGCTGTAGGCCAGTTTGTCGAACAATTTCTTGTTGGCTTGGGTTGTTGAGCAGGGCCAAGGTTCCATTGCCGATGAGATTGACGGTGGTTTCGTGGCCTGCGATGTAGAGCAACACTAAGAACGCCATCAGTTCCTCGGT
>CAINLH010000149.1 GCA_903850275.1 uncultured Acidimicrobium sp. | reverse complement strand
TTGCGTCGCGCGCTGCGTTGAGCGAACACGAGTGGAGTTGCTGGCCACCAAGAAACCAGTGAACAGCACACTCACACCAACCAAGAGCGTCACTGCAAACGCTTGATCTTTGCCCAATCGGCCAGCCAGCGTGCCGCTTGCTGAAAGCACCAACGTGCCAAGCGCAATGAGCACGTTGCCAACTGCAAGACGCCATGGCGAAACCACACTGCGCGACGCAGTGGATGAAAGCGCCGGCGTCTTTCTGCGCATCACGCGCCATGCCGACCACAGTGCGCCAACAATGATCACAAGTGCTGGCACTCCAGAGCCGACTGCGGCAAGCACTCGCGGCGCAACACCAAATACTTCCTTGCCAGTGGGAAATTCGGTTGCAATGATCGATTGTTTAGTTGGTGCCACTGCAACTATTCCTGTTGCAAAACCTGTCAGTCCTACAAGCCACCAGCGAATCTTGTTGCCGATCGCAACACCGCCCAACAGATAGACCGTGCCAAGCGCCAACCAAGCAACATTGAGCACTGCGCCAGCAAGAAAAAAGATTCGAAATACAGCCAAGTTCCAGCCCGCACTTTCCGCCCACCACAACGCGCCGGAACCAATTGCGAACAGCACCATGGCAATTGTCCATGCCAATTCGTGGGGCTGGCGACGCTTCAGCCAGCGGTCGGCCGTGGATAGGGCGAAGGCGCTAGCAATGAGTGCGGCCCCGCCGGCAAGGGCCGAGTTGGTTGCACTCATGCTTTCGGCTGCCGCAAAGACCATGGGCGCAGGTTAGTTGGGCGGGTTGTTTGCTGGCGGTGACGAATGTCCCGAACCAATAGGGCCATCGAAGTGGCTCGTGACTTCGTGAATTCATGCACGAACGCCTACCCTTGCCGTGTGGCCAAACTCGCTTCAACACCGTCGGCTTCAGTGCGAAAGCGCATTCCCGACGCCGCAGTTGCTCGGCTTCCTGTGTACCTGCATATCTTGAGTGGCGAAATCGCAAGCGGTGTCGCGCAACTGTCCAGCGACCAGCTGGCTGCACTTGCCGGCGTTAATGCGGCCAAGGTGCGAAAAGATTTGTCTTACCTCGGAAGCTATGGCACTAGGGGCGTTGGTTACGACGTTGCCTACTTGGTGTACCAAATCAAACGCGAACTTGGATTGCATCACGAATGGAAAGTTGTCGTTGTTGGCGCAGGCAACCTGGGCAATGCACTTTCGAACTACAGCGGGTTTTCTTCGCGCGGTTTTCCGGTCGCGGGCATCGTAGACATCGATTCCACCAAGGTTGGCAAAAAAATTGGCGGAGTCACTGTGCGCCACATTGACGACCTCGCATCAATCGTTCGCGACGAAGCCGTAAGCATCGGAGTGATCGCAACGCCACCAGCAAGCGCACAACAAGCCGCCGAATTGCTTGTCGCGGCAGGCATCAGGTCTATCCTCAACTTTGCGTCTGTTGTTTTGAACACTCCCGAAGAGATTTCCATCCGCAGCGTCGACCTAGGTGTCGAGCTACAAATTCTTGGCTATTACGAACAACAGAACCGCGAAGATATTCCAGTGTCCGGAGCGCGCGAAATGGATCCGGCATGTCGATAGTTGTTCTTGGTGTAAACCATCGCTCCGCTCCACTCGACGTGATCGAGAAGGTAACAATTCCAAGCGAAGCGCTTGCAAATGCGCTGCAGGATTTACTGTCGCGCGACAACATTCGCGAAACGGTGGTGCTGTCAACGTGTAACCGCACCGAGGTGTACGTGCTGGCCGAAAAGTTCCACGGCGCATACGCAGATGTGCGCGATTTCTTTTGCGAACTATCTGGGCTCACACCAGACGAGATGCACCCGCACTTCTATAGCCAGCACGATGACGCTGCGGTATCGCACCTGTTTGAAGTGGCAAGCGGTTTGGATTCTGCGGTGCTTGGCGAAACCGAAATTCTTGGTCAAGTGCGCACTGCATGGGAGCGTGCTCGCAACGAAAACACCGCGCGCACTTCGATGAACATGTTGTTCAGACAGGCACTCGAAGTGGGCAAGCGCGCCCGCACCGAAACATCAATTAGTCGTTCCACCGCATCGGTATCGCATGCTGCAGTAGACATGGCAGTCGATCTGCTTGGCACCATGAGCGGAGCCAACGTCTTGGTGGTTGGCGCAGGCGACATGGGCGCCGGTATCGCCAAAGCACTTGCAGGTGCCGGTGCAAAACACGTGACGGTAATGAACCGCAGCGTTGAGCGTGCCGAGGAATTGGCGCAAAGTGTTGGCGCAGTGGTCGGCAAGTTCGATCAATTGTCGAGTGCGGTGGCTCACGCCGATGTCATTCTCACCTGCACGGGCGCAGGCGAAGTAATTATGTCTCGCTCATTTGTCGATGCCGCACGCGCGCAAGCAGACAACAAGCAGCTGTTGATTGTGGACATTGCAATGCCTCGCGACGTCGAGCATTCGGTTGGCGAAATTGCCGGCGTAACACTGCGCGACTTGCACGATCTTCGTGATTGGGCGCAAGCGGGTATCGACGCAAGACAACAAGAAGCAAACCAGGTGCGTCAGATCATTGGCGAAGAAGTGCAACGATTCACGCAAGAGTCAATTTCACGGCAAGCAGCGCCGCTCGTTGCCGAATTGCACGAACGCGCCGAATCAATTCGCCGTGCCGAACTCGAACGGTTTTCCTCAAAGCTTGGTGCGCTTACGCCAGAGCAACGCGATGCGGTAGAAGCACTGAGCAAGGCGGTTGTTGCGAAATTGCTGCATTCGCCGTCCGTCCAGTTGAAAAACAGCGCGGGCACGCCACAAGGTGAGCGAATTGCCGCAGCCCTGCGCGATCTTTTCGACATCGAATGATTCGCATCGCCACCCGCTCGAGTGCTCAGGCCCGCACTCAGGCCGAGGTTGTCGCTAATGCAATAACTGCAGCCAGCGGAGAAGCAACCGAACTGGTCTTCGTCGAAACTCTTGGCGATATCAAACGCGATGTTCCATTGCATCAATTGGGTGGTCAGGGCATTTTTGTAAAAGAAGTGCAACAAGCTGTTCTGCAAGGCCTCGCCGACGTGGCCATCCATTCGGCAAAAGATTTGCCTTCTATGGCAACCGATGGACTCACAGTCGCAGCATGGTGCGAACGCAGAGATGCGAGAGACGCACTTGTTGGGAACACACTCGAGGGATTAGCCCAGGGCGCGACGGTTGCAACTGGCTCGGTTCGCCGACGCGCACAGTTGTTGACGGTTAGGCCCGACTTACAGTTCGTTGATTTGCGTGGCAACATCAACACGCGTCTTGAGAAAATCCCTGCTGGCGGAGCCATCGTGATGGCAATCGCGGCGCTAGAGGTGCTTGGGCTCACTCACCATGTTGCGCAAGCACTCGACCCCAACGTGTTTGTTCCAATGATTGGCCAGGGTTGTGTCGCGGTGGAGTGCAGAACAAACGATGCAGTAACGCGGGGGCATGTGAGCGTTGTCGATCATGCAACAACTCGGCGCTCTGTAGAAATTGAGCGGGCTTTCCTTGCCGAACTTGGCGCCGGCTGCAGCATGCCAGTTGGTGCGCATCTTGACGCAAAAGATGTGTTGCACATGTTTATGGCAACTGGCGATACGCCGAGCGATCGGCATGCAAAGAGGGCATTGCCGTTGCCGGTGTCTGGCGACGCTTTGGAATTTGCGCGTGAACATGCGCGAGCAGTGCGCGCCTCGTTGCAATGAACAGCACATTGCTTGCAGGGCGAACGGTAGTACTTACCCGGCCATTGCAGCAATCAATACAGCTAGAGCGCGAGCTGATTGCCCTTGGCGCACACGTTGTACAAATGCCACTCATTGCCATTGCTTTGCCACTCGACAAGGGCGAAGCATTAAACACTTCGCTTGCAAATCTGCAGCAGTACGACTGGTTGGTGGTTACGTCGGCCAATGGAGCGGCTCAAGTTGCTGGCGCACTTTCTCAAATGAGTGTGCGGCCAAAGCTTGCCGCGGTTGGTAAGGCAACAGCAGATGCACTGGGTGTTCAAGTGGACTTTGTTCCAACTATTGCTCGCGGCGATGAACTTGTAGCGCAGTTTCCAAAGGGCAGTGGCCGAGTGTTGTTGGCTCAAGCGCAAGATGTAGACGGCGCAGTAGCCGATGGACTTCGCGCGCGCGGTTACGTTGTCGACGCCGTTGCTGCATACTCAACAGAAGCGGTTACGCCTTCCAATGACGACATGGAACTTGCCCTCCGCGCGGATGCCGTTGTGTTCTATTCCGGTTCCGCTGTTCGTTCCTGGTGCGCCGCGTTCGGCGCCACTTCTCCAAAAGCAGTTATCGCGATTGGCAAGCCAACCGAGGCTGTTGCACATGCTTCTGCGCTACGCAATGTGGCAGTCGCAAGCGAGCCCACAACGGATGCGGTGGTCGCGGCGTTGCATGGTTTATTCCAACAACCCAACCCGTAGCCTTATGGGCATGGCGTTTCCGCAATCTCGCCCCCGTCGTCTGCGCTCTAGTTCGGCAATGCGCGACTTGGTGGCCGAAGTTCAACTTTCTACTAAAGATCTTGTAGCGCCTTTGTTTGTGCGCGAAGGTATTACCGAGGCACAGCCCATTTCTTCGCTAGAAGGCGTGATGCAACACACACTCGCTTCGTTGCGCACCGAAGTGAAACAGCTTGCCGACCTCGGCGTGCCCGCCGTGATCCTGTTTGGTGTTCCTGCAAAGAAAGACGAAGTGGGTTCTGGGGCATTCGACCCAAATGGCATTGTGCAAGTTGCTTTGAAGCAGTTACAAGAAGACGTAGGCGATCGAATGGTGTTGATGGCCGACTTGTGTGTAGACGAATACACCAGCCACGGCCATTGTGGCGTACTCGACAAAAACGGTGATGTAGATAACGACAAGACGCTTGAGATTTATTGCAAGGCAGCGCTGGCGCAGGCACAAGCAGGCGCACACGTTGTTGCACCAAGCGGCATGATGGACGGACA
>CAINLH010000148.1 GCA_903850275.1 uncultured Acidimicrobium sp. | reverse complement strand
TAGTTCGAACATGTTGCAGCACGCGGCAGTTACGTTTTTTGCAATCTTTCTTGCCGAACTGCCCGACAAGACCATGTTTGCCACGTTGTTGTTGTCGTCACACTTCAAACGCAAACTGCCCGTGTGGCTTGGTGTCACCATTGGTTACACCACCCATGTGGTGATTGCCGTGTTGTTCGGTTCTGCACTTACAAGGCTGCCTGAAAAACCAATTCAGGTTGTTGTCGGCATTCTGTTTTGTGTTGGTGGTGCAATGACATGGAGAAGTGGCGCAGACGATGACAACCCCGAATCGGGAAAGTGGTCTGCATCACTTTCCAATGCGCGCGTGGTGTGGACGGCGGCGTCTGTTATTTTGGTCGCCGAGTTTGCCGACTTGACACAACTTGCAACTGCTGGTTTTGCGGCGAGGTTCAACGATCCGATTGCAGTTGGTGTCGGCGCAGCACTTGCCCTTTCAAGCGTGTCGGGGCTGGCCGTACTTGCAGGAACTTGGTTGCAAAGGCGTGTGCAGTTGCGAGTTATTCAGCGAGTTGCTGCAATCTTGTTTATGGTGATTGGCGTTTCAACGCTTGGTTTTGCGCTGCTTTAAGCAGACCACTTGGATTGACCAAAGCGGTATCCAACACTTCGAACAGTTTGAATGAGGTTGGCGTGTTCTTCACCAAGTTTTGCCCGCAATCGACGAATGTGAACATCCACCGTTCGTGCACCACCAAAGTATTCGTAACCCCACACACGCGAGAGCAGTGTCTCGCGTGAAAAGACTTTGCCGGGGTTCTGCGCAAGAAACTTCAGCAACTCGTATTCCATGTAGGTGAGGTCGAGTGGTTGCCCACCGAATGAAGCCTGGTACGTTTCCAAATTGAGCACGAGGCCGCTGTATTCCACCAACGATTCGCGGCCCACTTTGGCTTCGGTCCAATACATGTGGCGCATGCGGGCCTCAAGTTCGCGCGGGTGAAATGGCGTTAAACAAAAATCGTCGAACAAATCGTCGCGCAAGTCGAGGTCGGGTAGTTGTACGCCGTTAATCAATACCAGCACGTGGCCAACAGGAATGGCTCGTTTGCGAAGCGATCGGCACAGTGCCCATGCGCCTTCTGGGTCGTCGTCGCACACCACCACTGCGCCGGCCCAGCCGTCCATTGGCTCGTGTTTCGTTGCTTCTTCGCCTCCGCTCACTGCCTTCCAGCAATAACCAGCAAGGTCGAGCGTTCTGGCTACATCAACTGGGGCGGGCGAAGGAAAAACAAGGATCTTCTGGCCTGGCTGCTCGGCACCGGGGGCAACAAGACGGGTCATAGCGACTTGAGGTAGCGACCGAGTTCGTATTCGCTGATGTGGGTTTTATAACTGCGCCATTCATGACGCTTGTTGCGCAAGAACCATTCGAAGATGTGCTCGCCAAGTGCTTCTGCAACGAGGCTGGAATTTTCCATGACGCGCAATGCATCAGACAACGATTGCGGCAATTGCTGAATGCTCAGTTTTTCTAGTTCGCTGTCGCTCATTTCGAACAAGTTGGAGTCTGCTTCTTTGGGCAGTTCGTATCCCTGCTCGATGCCGCGCAAACCTGCAGCCAAGATGACAGAAAACGCGAGGTATGGGTTGCACGCTGGGTCTGGCGAGCGGTACTCCAGACGAGTTGCAGATTCGCTGCCGCGCTTAGGGATAGGGACGCGAATGAGCCCGCTGCGATTATTGCGTGCCCACGAAATATGCACCGGCGCTTCAAACCCGGGCACAAGTCGTTTGTAACTGTTTACCGTTTGGTTGGTGACAGCAGTGATTTCGGCTGCATGGCGAAGCAAGCCGGCCATAAAGCATTTTGCGGTTGGCGAAAGGTTGTATGGGTCGTCGGCGCTATAGAAAGCATTTTCTTCGCCTTTGAACAGCGAGAGGTGTAAGTGCATGCCCGAGCCCTGGATGTTTTCGAGGGGCTTTGGCATGAATGTTGCGTGCACGTTATGCAAAGCGGCAATCTCTTTAACCACGAAACGAAAAGTCATCACGCTGTCGGCCATGGTCAAGGCGTCGGTGTGTCGCAAATCGATTTCGTGTTGGCTTGGCGCATCTTCATGGAAGCTGTATTCCACGGGAATGCTCATGGTTTCTAGTGTGCGAATGGTTTCTTTGCGTAGCGAACTTGCGATGTCGGTGGAGGTGAGATCGAAGAAGCCACCTTCGTCGAGAGGGACTGGCTTGTTGGTGCCGTCTGGCGGTGCAAAATAAAAATATTCGATGTCTGGCGCGATGTAGAAGGAGTAACCCTTTTCGCGCGCCGCGTTGAGATTGCGTTTCAGGACTTGGCGTGGGTCGCCGTCAAATGGTGTTCCGTCAAGTTTGGCAATGTCGCAGAACACGCGGGCCTCGGCACCTTTGGTGTCTGCCCACGGAAGCACTTCAAACGTGTTGGCGTCGGGGAGGGCGAGCACATCGCTTTCTTGCACTCGGCTGTAGCCGTCAATTGAGGATCCATCGAACGACATGCCATCGTTCATCGCGTTTTCCATTTCGGCTGGCGAAATGGCGAACGACTTGAGTGTGCCAAGCACATCGGTGAACCAGAGTCGCACCAGTCGAATACCGCGTTCCTCTACGGTACGAAGGACGTAGTCGCGCTGCTGGTCTTGCATCGGTGCCATACCCCAGTCTGCCTTCAGAAATAAACAATGGCACCGAGGAACCGGATCCTCGGTGCCATTGAAAGCGTGTTTACTTCTTCTTTTTCTTGCCTGCTGGCTTCTTCTTCGTTGAAGGCTTCTTCTTCGCGGATTTCTTTGGTGCAGCCTTGCTCGGGGCCTTTGCTGCGCCGCAGACGGTTTCCGTGATCAGGCGGGTAACCACGTACGGATCGACGTTTGCGTTTGGACGGCGATCTTCTGCGTAGCCCTTCTTGTTCTGAGCAACCTGCCATGGAATTCGTACAGATGCACCGCGGTTGGATACGCCGTAGCTGAATTTGTTCCATGGTGCGGTCTCGTGCTTGCCAGTGAGGCGGCTCTCGATGTCGTGACCGTAGTTATTGACGTGCTCCATCACTTTGGTTCCAAGTGCTTCACATGCCGCTTCGATTGCAACGTAGCTCTCGCGCATTGCCTTCGTGGAGAAGTTGGTGTGCGCGCCTGCGCCGTTCCAATCGCCCTTCTGTGGCTTTGCGTCGTACGAAACAACGACGTCGTGATCTTCCGCAATGCGGTCGAGCAACCAACGAGCCACGTACATGTGGTCGCTCACAGTGAGCGCGTCGGCTGCACCGATTTGGAACTCCCACTGTCCTGGCATTACTTCTGCGTTCGTGCCTTCAATCAGCAATCCCGCTTCCATGCATGCCCATGTGTGCTCTTCGATGATGTCTCGACCCATGACGCGGCCTGCACCGACGCCGCAGTAGTACGGGCCTTGTGGTCCTGGCTCGCCATCGGTTTCTGGGAAACCAAATGGACGACCGTTCAAACGCATGAAGGTGTATTCCTGTTCGATTCCGTAAATCATTTGATGCGCGGAATATTTCTTGGATGCATCTGCGCATGCTGCGCGAGTGTTGGTTGGGTGTGGCTTGCCAGTGGATGCGAGTAGCACTTCGCACAGCACCAAAATGTTCTTGCCGCCACGAAGTGGGTCTGGGCAAGTGAATACTGGTTGCAACACGCAGTCGGATGCATCACCCGTTGCTTGCTCGGTGGACGAACCGTCGAAGCCCCAAATTGGCGGTGTCTTGACGGAGTCTTTGAGGATTTTGGTTTTGGATCGCAGCATTGGCGTTGGCTTGTGGCCGTCGATCCAGATGTATTCAGCCTGATAGGCCATGTCATATTTCCTTCCGGTAAGGAGAGCGGCCTTGACGAGCCGCCCTCAGGTGTTGGTGAAGAGTCTCGCAAACAGCCGTTTCAACCCCATTGCCCAAGTGTGAACGGCGTGTGAAGTTACGCGGCCGTACTGCGCCCCAAGCAGGGTCGGTAGCCTGATTTACGTGGCACGAACAGACGCAACGAAACTGCGCATCGCCCTGGCCCAGGTGAACCCCACGGTGGGCGACATCGAGGCCAACCTTGCCAAGATTTCGCAGTTATATGCCGCAAGCGAGGCTGCGGGTTGCGACATCGTGATGTTTCCCGAACTGTCGATCACCGGGTATCCACCCGAGGACTTGGTGCTGAAGGCAGGTTTCGTTGCCGCAAACCAAGAGGCAATGGGCAATTTTGCGCGCACCACCGGCACGTGCGTTGCGGTTGTGGGTTTTGTCGACGGCTCTACCGACCTCGAGCTGTACAACGCCGCCGCCGTTATCAGCGGTGGCGTGGTGCACGATGTGTATCGCAAACAGTTGCTGCCCAATTACAGCGTGTTCGATGAGCAACGGTATTTCACACCTGGTGATTCATTTTCGTTGTACCAAATTGGCGGAGTGCACGTAGGTGTGACTATTTGCGAAGACATCTGGGATGCCAGTGGGCCAGTGCGACAACAGGCGCAGGCTGGCGCGGCAATCAATATCAACATCAATGGCTCGCCGTACCACCGCGGCAAGATTGGCGAGCGCGCGGCCATGATTGGCGATCGCGCAAAAGACAACCATTGCGCCATTGCTTATGTCAACCAAGTGTGCGGGCAGGACGAATTGGTTTTTGACGGTGGCTCGATGGTCTTTGACCACACGGGCACACTGGTTGCTCGGTCGCCACAATTTGTCGAGGACTTACTGATTGTGGACATAGATGTCGCGTCACCAAAGTTGAGGCGAGGAACTCGTGTGGTTGCAATCAGCAGTGCGCCAAGAAACAAGCCGAGCGATTTGCAGGCCGTCATCACCAAAGAAGAAACCGACCTCGAGCAAGTGTTCGGCGCCTTGGTGCTTGGAACGCGCGACTACGTACGCAAAAACGGATTTACCGACGTAGTCATTGGCCTCTCGGGTGGCATCGACTCGGCGCTCGTGGCCGCAATCGCGGTGGAGGCACTTGGCGCGCAACACGTTCACGGCGTGTCCATGCCCTCTCGTTATTCCAGCGAGGGTTCGCGCACAGACGCCGCAGCACTCGCGACTGCATTGGGCATTGACTTGCAAACCATTTCGATCGAGCCCGCATTTGAGGCGTACTTGTCGATGACGCAGCAAAGTTTTGCTGGCAAGGCGCCCGACTTAACGGAAGAGAATTTGCAAAGCCGCGTGCGTGGAACAACGCTTATGGCCCTATCCAACAAATTTGGTTGGATGGTGCTAACAACCGGCAACAAGAGCGAGTTGGCGGTTGGCTACTTCACGTTGTACGGCGATTCGGTTGGCGGCTTTGCCGTGATCAAAGACTTGCTCAAGACCACCGTGTACGACCTTTGTCGCCACATCAACAAGCGAAGCGGACGCGAGATTATTTCAGAAGTGGTAATCACGAAACCACCGTCTGCCGAACTGCGGCCCGATCAAAGAGACGACCAGTCGCTTCCCGCGTACGAAGTGTTAGATCCGATTTTGGAACTGTATGTGGAACAAGACCGAACGGCCGCCGAAATTATTGCAATGGGTTTTGATGATGCGCTCGTGCGTCGCATTGCTCGCCTCGTGGACACGAACGAATACAAGCGACGTCAAGGTGCGCCCGGTGTGCGAGTAAGCGCAAAAGCATTTGGCAAGGATCGGCGCCTGCCGATCACCAACGGCTATCGCGGCTGAACGGTTGGTGCGCCGCCGAGCGATCTATATATATAGATAGCAACGGCGCCAAGCAGGCCAAAGCCAGCGCCAATAAGAGCAGGGGCAGGCATGCCGTATTGCTCGTAACCGCGGGTAGCAATAACGGCCATCAACGCGCGGCCGAGTGTGCCGGCGCCAAGCACCCAGCCCAACCCAGTGCCGGGGCTGTTGGGAACCAGTTGTGAGGCAATGGGCAACAGGCTGACCACTGCAAATTCGAACCCCAGAAAAAATACGGCCGCAGCAACAACACCTACCACAAGGTTGGAGGATCCGATTGCCATTGCGATACCGGCAGGCACGGTAAGCAATGCTCCGCCAAGAATGCTTCGTTCCTTACCAAATTTGTCGGTGTATTGCGCACTTGACGTTGATGCAACAAGTTCGACAACGCCAAATGAAAAACCAACAACTGCGAGACGCGCGGCACCGAAGCCAAAGTCGTCTTCGAGCCAAGCACCAAAAGTGACAAACAGATTTTGCACGCTGCACATAATGCAGAACATGGTGACAAGCACCAACCAATTACGACCTTGAATGCGCGTGTGTTCACCTGCGTTTGGGACGTGATTTTTTCGAGGTTCGTTATTGATGCGCGAAATCAACACAACAACGCATGCAATAACTGCCGAGATACCGAATGCGTAACCAATGCGCCAGTTGGTAAGCGAAGTGACAATACCCATGAGCGATACGCCAACGAGTAACCCAAGCGCCCAACCCATTTCTGTAATGCCAACAACTTTTCCGCGTTGGTTATATGGGACGAAGTCGGCAATCCATGCACCAAGACCTAAATCAAAACATTGCTTTGTTAAACCCAAGAAGGTGACACCGATTGCGAACACCACCACGTTTGGTGCCGCCGCGGCGATGGTGCAGCCAATGCCAGTGCCAAGCAAACCCAGCACCATTGCGTTGCGGTGGCTTAACCGATCGACAACACGGCCGAGGAACGGCGATGCGAAACCCGTCAGTTCGGAGACGAATATTGCAACACCAATTTGCGAAAGCGAGACGTCGAAACTCTTTGCGATGATGGCAAGAAATGGTGGTGCAAATCGGTAACAGGCATTGGCCACGAGCCTGGCTATAACTACGGCAGAAACATTGCGCTTAATTTCTGGCGCGAACGAATCATCTAATGAGCGACCAAACATGTTCTGCTGCCTACAACGCTTCGGTGAACGAGGTTTCGTCGAGCAAAGTGACAATGTCGCCTGGCGTTACGCGGTCGTTGCCCAAAACGTTGAACCATGATCCGCCCAGGTTCGGCAGGCGCGGGTTGCTGGCACCCATTTCGTGACGCAGCGTACGAATAACGCCACTATGGCTAACGATGAGGGCCGAGCCGCCTGCGCAGCGCTTACCAAAATCGCGAATGGCATTCGTCAAACGGTCGACAATGCTTTCGTCCGGTTCGAACCCCTCAGGCTTACGTCTTGTATCGATATAGCCGGGCCACTGTTGCTCGATTTGTTGCCGAGTGAGGCCCTCCCACGGGCCGACGTGAGTTTCTTGCAATCGTTCGTCTACTTCGACGGGGCCAACGCCATGGATCTCGGAAATGATGGTTGCCGTATGCAGCGCTCGTTGCAGATGGCTCGAAGCAATGATGTCGAATGAGCCAAGTTTGTCGGCGGCCGCGCGCGCCTGTTGAATGCCCAGTTCGCTCAATTCAATATCGGCTCTGCCTTGCCAACGTTCTTCAATGTTCCACAACGATTGTCCGTGGCGAATGAGTAACACTCGCGCGATGACTTCGTTGGATGACACGCAAACTGAGGGTAGTGGCAAAGATACGATGAGTTTGTGGCCCAATTACGATTGTTTGCAGCCGCACGAGAAGCGGCCGGCACGTCAAGCGTGGTGTTGCCAGGGGCGACCGTTGCCGAGGTGCTTGCCTCGGCCGTAAGCCAGTTTGGGCCTGGCTTCGAACACGTGCTGACCACCTGCAAAATTTGGGTCAATGGCGAAGCGGTAGAGGCAAACACTCCCGTGAGCGACAGCGACGAGGTGGCAGTATTACCTCCAGTGTCAGGAGGTCAGTAAATGAGCGAAACAGATTTTTCGGGCCTCGACCTGGCACAAATTCGCGCGCAACGTTCCGAGGCGCAGAAGCAGGAAGACGCCGTGTCGTTCGTTCGCCGCATGGCGCAGGGCCGGCTTGACATTGCGCGCGACGAGCAGCGCCGCCGAACAGATGGAACACCTGTTTCAACCAACATCGCAGATGATTTGGCGCAAGTATTTGGCCAAGAGCACGGCGGCGGCTCGGCCCGGCCACCGCGCGAAACAAATGTTTCGCCCGACCATCAATTGGTGCGTCAACTGGAAACGCTTTGCGTTGATAACGGCTTCGGGTCGTTGCGAACGCTTGATGAGGCAAGTTTGCAACATGCAATAAACGAACTGGAAGTGTTTGAGCAAGCGTGCTCGGCCGAAAGACGTTCACTCTTCGCAACGATTGACGCGCTTACAGCCGAATTGGTAAGACGGCTGAAAGATAACGGCGCCAATGTTGACGCCATGTTGAACGATAAGTGAGTAAGTAATGGCAGTGGACAAGCGGCTTGCCGATGTTGGCAACTTCATTCGCCAACAGCGAGAACTTGCGCAACACTCCATTCGTGATCTGGCCAAACTTGCCGGCGTTTCCAACCCGTATCTTTCGCAGATCGAGCGTGGCTTGCGCAAACCATCGGCCGACATCTTGCAACAACTTGCGCGCGCAATGCAGATCTCTGCAGAGTCGTTGTACGAACGAGCAGGAATACTCGACCCGAGCGGCGAGCCAAAGTCTTCGGTTGCGGACTCCATCTCTACCGATGAACGCCTGACGGTGGAGCAGAAACAGACGCTTCTTTCTGTGTACCGCAGTTTTATTGGAGAAGACGGCGCAACTTCTACTGGCTGAGTAGAACCAAACATTGAGGCTCGCAGATAGGTTTTAAGGGTGATGCAACGCGTAGCTGTGCTCTCGATGCACACCTCGCCCCTGGCCCAGCCAGGTGTTGGCGACGGTGGCGGCATGAATGTGTACGTGCGCGAATTGGTGTCGTCGCTTGCCAGTAGTGGTGTCGATTGCACCACCTACACGCGTGCATGGCGCGCAGGGTTGCCAGATGTTGTCGAGGTAGAACCAAACCATCGAGTGGTGCATATCCCTGCTGGCGACTTTGACATGCCGAAAGATGAATTGCTTGGAGTTGTCGACAATTTCACCGACTCGGTTGCATGGCACTTGCAACACGGCACAGGTGCCGACATCGTGCATGCCAATTATTGGCTCAGCGGCCTAGTCGGGCATCGCCTTAAGCACGAGTTGAATCTGCCCCTCGTCACCACGTTTCATACTTTTGCGCGCGTGAAAGGCTTGGGCGGCGACATCGAGTCGCCAATCCGTGAAAAGGCCGAACTCGAAATCATTGGTTGCGCGGATGCAATTTGTGTCAGTTGCGAAGAGGAACAATCACAATTCACTTCGCTCTACGGCAATGCTCCGGGTGCGATTGAAGTTGTTGCCCCTGGTGTGGAGCGCGCGTATTTTTCGCCAGGCGATCGTCGTGG
>CAINLH010000147.1 GCA_903850275.1 uncultured Acidimicrobium sp. | reverse complement strand
TGTTTGCAACATCGGCCACTTCGATAATGAAATCGACATGGCAGGCCTTGCACGAAGTGGCGCAACTCGCGACGAGCTGAAGGCTGGCACCGACTTATGGACGTTCCAAGACGGACACGCAGTCATCGTTCTGGCAGAAGGTCGTTTGGTCAATCTTGGTTGCGCAACTGGGCACCCAAGTTTTGTGATGAGTTGCTCATTTTCTAATCAAGTGATCGCTCAGATCGAATTGTTCCAAAACACCGAGAAGTACCCACTCGGTGTGTATGTACTGCCAAAACACTTGGACGAAAAGGTTGCGTCACTGCACCTTGATGCTCTGGGCGCAGTACTCACCAAGATGACTGACGAACAGGCTGACTATTTGGGCATTGCGCCAAGTGGCCCGTTCAAGCCAGACGCATACCGTTACTAATTGGTTTAGACGCGCGGGCGTATCTGTAACAACGGAAGCGCCCGCGCAACAATTGGGCCGATCAACAATGCGAATGCGAGCGTTCCCACGCCAATAGAACCACCCAAAATCACTCCGGTGATCATGATGGTTACTTCGACGGAGGTGCGTGCAACAGCCAAGTTCATTCCGCGTTTGGCAAGCCCCGTCATTAACCCATCACGTGGGCCTGGGCCCAAACCGGCGCCGATGTAAAAGCCCGAACCGATGCCGGTAACGACGATGCCTCCAAACATAAGTGCAACACGCGCGGGCATCCAGGTTGAGGTAGGAACGATCGATAAGAAAATGTCGGCGACAACTCCGATTTGAACAGCGTTCAAAATGGTGGCGAATCCAGGCGCCTGGCGCAACGGAATCCACAAGAGCATGACGAAAGCACTTGTCAAAATGATGGTTCGACCAAACGGCCAATCAATGATTCCGCTCAGTCCGTCGTGGAACACGTCCCACGGTGGTAACCCAAGGTTGCCGCGCTTTTGCATACCAATTCCCACGCCGAACAACGTCAATCCGAATACACATCGTGTGAGGCGTTGCGCTGGACGGTCTTTGAAGGGGCGCAAGAAGTAGTTCGGCACCTCGTCAGGGTAACCGTTTCAACGAGGGGGATCGCAATGCTTTTTACATATCGGTGTGATGGATGTTCGCGTCATATTCGGGGCGTGTGTGCGCATTGCAAGCACGAGATGTTGCAACAGGAATTACCGAGCGTTCCTGGCGTAATTGCCGCAGTGAGTTACGACAGCACGGCACGTCATCTCGTGCATGGTCTCAAATTTCATAATCATCGGGGGATTGCAGCGTTGTTTGCCGAAGTAATGGTGGAGCGACTGTCACTCAATCTGGAGCTAGCCAATGTTGTGACATGGGCGCCTACCAGTAAGCATCGCGCGCACGAACGGGGGCACGATCAGGCGGAGTTGATTGCTCGGGCCGTGTCGTTCCGGCTGGGCGTCCCTTGCAGAATGCTCCTCAGGCGAACTTCATCCACTTCGCAAACTGGTCAGTCACGCAATGCGCGACTTATCGGCCCCACATTTCTCGCTCGAGCATGTAGCGATGTGGGGCAAGTGTTGTTGATCGATGATGTCGTAACAACGGGGTCTACCCTCGGGCATGCTGCAACCGCACTTCGAGAAGCAGGCGCCATTCGCGTGACGTGTGCGGCATTTGCTGCTACTCCGGCACCATCCGAGCGCAGGTAGAGTCAATGGTCGCATGGCCCTTCTAGATCGCATTCTTCGTGCCGGTGAGGGCAAAAAGGTCAAAGCCCTGGCGGCCATTGTCCCCGACATCAACGCGCTCGAGCCCGAGATCAAGGCTTTAAGCGATGCTGAGTTGCAAGCCAAGACCATCGAGTTCCGCCAGCGCATCGAGCGCGGTGAAGATGTCGACGACCTCATGATCGAAGCATTCGCCGTTGTGCGGGAGGCCTCGTCGCGTGTCATTGGTCAGCGGCACTTCGATGTGCAGTTAATGGGCGGCGCCGCGCTCCACGCGGGTTGGGTTGCAGAAATGCGTACAGGTGAGGGCAAGACGCTGGTCTCCACGTTGCCCGCTTATCTCAACGCGCTCAGCGGCAACGGAGTGCACGTCATCACGGTCAACGATTATCTTGCGCGCTTTCATGCCGAATGGATGGGTCGTATCCACCGCTTCATGGGTTTGGAAGTTGGTTTGGTCATTCCTGGGGTTCGCACGTCTCCGGCAGAAAAGCGTGTCGACTACGCAGCCGACATCACCTACGGAACGAACAACGAATTTGGTTTTGACTATCTGCGCGACAACATGGCCGGAACAAAAGACGACAAGGTGCAGCGCGGTCATCATTTTGCAGTAGTGGACGAAGTCGACTCCATTCTGATTGACGAGGCACGTACGCCGCTGATTATCTCCGGTCGTTTGGCAGATGCCGCAAAGATGTATTACCGCTTTGCGAGCATTGTTCGTTCGCTTAGTCGCGACGTCGATTTCGAAGTTGAAGAGGACAAACGAATTGTTGTGCCCACCGAAGCAGGAATCGAGAAGGTAGAACAACAATTAGGCATCGAAAACCTGTACGACGAAGTGCAGCAAAACTTGGTCCACCAGTTGCAGGTTGCTTTGAAAGCTGCCGTGTTGTATCACCGCGACAAGGACTACATCGTTCAAGACGGCGAAGTAAAAATTGTCGACGAGTTCACAGGACGAATTCTTGAAGGTCGTCGATGGAGTGAGGGCATTCACCAGGCCGTAGAGGCCAAAGAGGGCGTCAAGATCAAAGAAGAAAACCAGACTCTTGCGACAATCACGCTGCAGAACTACTTCCGCATGTACGACAAACTCAGCGGAATGACCGGAACGGCTCAAACCGAGGCAGCCGAACTGATGAACACATACGGCCTGCAGGTGGTGCCAATTCCAACTAACCGTGCGATGGTGAGAGTTGACAACGCCGACCTCATCTACAAGTCGGAAACAGCAAAGTTCGCCGCCGTGGTGGACGACATCGAAGCAAGGCACAAAACGGGTCAACCGATTTTGGTCGGTACGGTCAGCGTCGAAAAGAGCGAGTTGTTGTCGCGCAAATTGGATCAACGTGGCATCAAGCACGAAGTGCTGAACGCAAAACAGCACACTCGCGAGGCCATCATCGTCACTCAGGCTGGAAGGCTTGGTTCTGTAACGGTCGCAACGAACATGGCCGGTCGAGGCGTCGATATTTTGCTCGGCGGCAATCCCGAGGGCCTCGCTCAGCAACATGTTCTTCGCGAGGGCTTTGCGCCAGACACGCTTGCTGACGAAGCCGACTTGTCGCTTCCGCTTGCACAAATGTCCGATGAATATCGCGCGTCCAGGACGGCCGCTCAGGCTCGTTATGACGAGCTCGTGAAGTCGTACAAAGTTTCTTGCCAAGAGGAAGGCGACAAGGTTCGTTCACTTGGCGGCCTCTATGTTCTGGGCACCGAGCGCCACGAGTCGAGGCGAATCGATAATCAATTGCGTGGTCGCGCAGGCCGCCAAGGAGACCCAGGCGAAAGCCGCTTCTATCTCAGCCTGGATGACGAATTGATGCGCTTGTTCGCTACAGGTGCACTCAGCTGGGTAATGGGCCGCGCGCTTCCGGAAGACGAAGCGATTGAAGCGGGCATGGTGACGAAGGCGATCGAGCGTGCGCAGTCCACCGTCGAACAACGAAACGGCGAAATCCGAAAGAATGTTCTCAAGTACGACGAAGTAATGAACGAGCAGCGCAAGGTCATTTACCAGCGGCGCGACCAGATTCTTGAAGGCCTCGATTTGAAAGTGGCTGCAATGGACTATCTGGCCGAGGCAGTGGATGCCTTGATCGAGACTCATTGCGTTTCGGATGCAGACGACGAATGGGATTTGGAAGGCCTGGCACGCGAGCTCGTTTCATTCTGGCCGTCGGCTGTCACCATTGGTCACCTGGCCGATTGTGCGAATACCGACGACATGTACGACCTGATCATGGCCGACGCATCTCGGTTCTACGCGCAACGCGAGGCAGAGATGGGCGAGGCAACGATGCGCGAGGTGGAGCGTCAAGTCATGCTTCGCATCATCGATCAGCGCTGGCGAGAGCATCTCGAAGAGATGGACTATCTGCAAGAGGGCATCAACCTTCGAGCCATGGGTCAGAAAGATCCTCTCACCGAGTGGCAGCGCGAAGGCTTCGAAATGTTCGGTGCATTGATGAAGGGGATTGCGCAGGACTTTGTCAAGTACGTCATGCATGTGCAAGTGGTAAAGAATGAAGCGCCGACAATGCAGGTGCAGAATTTGCAGCAATCGTCATTCGAGACCGAAGAGAACACGGCGTTTTCCGAGGCTTCCCCCGAAGCCGCACCATCTTCTGCTCCCGTACAAAAGACTGTCGTTAAATCCGCCGAGGATTGGTCGACAACGCCAAGAAATGCACCATGCCCTTGTGGTTCGGGTAAGAAATACAAAATGTGCCACGGGCGCGAATAACACCATTAAGAATTAGTGCATCATGCGTGACTTCTCGAACGACCTCAACGACCTTCGCCGGCGCGTAGACGAAGCAGCCGTCTATCTCAAGGTTGCGGCTGGGAAAGAACGCATGGTCGACCTTGAAGTAGATGTGGCTCGTCCGGATTTGTGGGACGACCAAGACAACGCCAAGAAAGTAAATGCCGAATACGCAAACCTCAAAACTGATCTCGAAGATTTTCGACAGCTTGCTTCTTCAGTAGAGGATCTTGAAGTGCTGCACGAGATGGCGCGAGAAGTTGATGACGAGACACAAGAGCCCGAGCTCGAGCGTGGTATTTCTCTTGCTCAGTCCAAACTAGATGCGCTGGAGTTGCGCAGCTTGTTTACGGGGGTACATGACGAAGCCGACGCAATCGTGCAGATCAATGCCAAAGATGGCGGTGTCGATGCGCAGGACTGGAGCGAAATGCTGCTGCGTATGTTCACGCGTTGGGCCGAGCGAAAAGCTTTT
>CAINLH010000146.1 GCA_903850275.1 uncultured Acidimicrobium sp. | reverse complement strand
TTTGCCGCGCGTTCCAAATCCTGCTGGCTGGCACCCGGCCGGGCAAAACCGATGTTGTTGGCAACGCTGTCGTTAAACAACACCGTCTCTTCAAACACCACACCAATTTGCTGGCGCAGTTCGCGCAGGCGCAGTTTGCGTACATCTACTCCGTCTAGGAATACGTGCCCAACGTTGGTGTCGTAGAAGCGCAGCAACAATCGTGCGATTGTCGACTTGCCAGAACCAGTTGCGCCGACGATTGCGATCGACTCACCGGCAGCGATACTTAAGTTGAAGTTGCTCAAAACGGGGAAGCTTGGGTTGTAACCAAACTGCACGTGATCGAACTTCACTGCTCCAAGAGTTTGCATCCCGCTAGTCGGCAGTGACAGCGGCTTTGCAGGGTCGGTGATTTCGGATTTGGTTTCCAATACTTCATTAATACGAACAAGCGCTGCTGCCGCGCGTTGCCCCAAAGCAACGATCATGCCTATGTTGCGCAGCGGCCAGATCAACAATGTGAGATAGACGTTGAAGGCAACGAGGTCGCCAATGGAGAGTTGGCCATTCAATACGCGATGGCCGCCAACCCCAAGCACCGCTACTAAACCAAGTGCGGGCAACACGTCGATGGCGGGCAGGAAACTGCTGCGGATGCGGGCGGCTTTCATGGATTCGCGCAGGATGTCGTCTGCTTCTCGTTCCAATTTTTCAAACTGCACTTGTTCCGCACCGAAACCCTTGATCACGCGGATACCCGAGACACTCTCCTCCACCACGTTTGCAAGTTGTGCCTGTTCCGCTTGTACCGCGATTGATGCTGGGTGAATACGGTGGCTAAACCGCCGCGCAGAAAGATTGACGAAAGGAAGTGGGATGAGCGCCACCACTGCAAGTACCGGGTCGGTGATGAACAGAATTGCGGTCACCGCGAAAATCTGGAGAACATTGGACAGGGTGATGGGAATCATCACGATGAAGCCCTGGATCTGCATCAGGTCGCTGGATGCCCGACTCATCAACTGCCCCGTTTGTGCGGTGTCGTGATACCCCACATGCAGGCCAATCACATGACGAAACAGTCGCTCGCGAAAGAGGGTTTCGGCCCACCGACTCTCGCGAAATGCAACATAGCGACGCATGCCTGAAAGAACAC
This sequence comes from uncultured Acidimicrobium sp., assembly GCA_903850275.1. Classification (GTDB taxonomy): domain Bacteria; phylum Actinomycetota; class Acidimicrobiia; order Acidimicrobiales; family Ilumatobacteraceae; genus UBA3006. The sequence continues at coordinate 665 of CAINLH010000146.1, read as the reverse complement.
CAGTAAGCACCCCAAGCAGGCCAATAATGATTGCCCAACGCAACAGTGGGCCATCTTTTTCAATTCCATCGTTGATTGCGTACTTGGTCATTTGTGGAACCATCACTTTGAATGAGGCCCACAAAATTCCGATCAAACCGCCAATCAGCAGATTGCGCTGCTGCGCTTTGAGCATGGCTCGAAGCAGTTTCCAGCCTTCACTGCGTTGCTCTTGCTCGAACTCGAGTCGCGTTGCTACTTCCGAATCGGTCTCGATCGTCGACATCTGGGATTACTCAGCGCTTGGCGAAAGGCTTTCGACAGCCTTCCAATAATCCATTTCTGGATCGAGCGGCAAAATGGCAAGGGACGATGTGTTCACCCCGTTTTTGAAATACTCGCTAATGCGATCGCGGCAATGCGCTGCACTTCCGTGCACAACAAGTTCATCCACTGCCTGATCGGGAATGGCAGCAAGTGCTGCTTTGCGGTCGCCCGCCTTCCATGCATCCCACATTCCCTGCAGCAGCGGTGCACGACCCATCCAACGATGGAAGTCGGCGTAAACAGGAACGTTCATGTAGGCGGCAATTGCAAACCGCGCACCAGCACGAACAACTTCGGTGTTCTCGCTTGGGCACACAAAAATGCGTGCAGCGATTTCCTTTTCCACACCGTTGGCCGCA
>CAINLH010000145.1 GCA_903850275.1 uncultured Acidimicrobium sp. | reverse complement strand
TCTGATGAGGGGCTGGTGTTTTCTGCAGCCAACTGTGCGGCCTCGTGTGCGCTCGCGCCAGATGCGAGGGCCTGCTCGGTGGCTTCGGCACGAACGGGGACTTCACTCATGGCGCCAAGAACAATGTGGCTTCCCGAGAGAGCGACTGAAACGACAGCCCAGTCCTGAGAGCGGATAGTGAACTTTTGGTAGCTCCAGGGGCTTGACGATGCCTCTGGAATGACGATCTCGGTGAGAATGTCGCTTGGTTCAAGAGCGGTGGTCCAGAAGCCAAGGAAGAATTCGGCTGCGGGGATGGTGCGCACACCGGATGTTCCTGAGACAACGAACGATGCATTGGCAGCAAGAAGTGCGCAGGACAAGTCGGATGCAGAATCGCCGTGGGCAACAGAGCCGCCAATGGTTCCTCGGTTGCGCACCTGGGGATCGCCCACCAGTGCAGCGGCTGCGGCAATGAGCGGAGCATGCTGGCGAACAATAGGTGAGCGTTCGATATCGACGTGGCGTGTGAGCGCGCCAATGATGATGTTGCCGGATTCTTGTTTGATGCCCTGCAACTGTGTGATGCGCATGATGTCGACGAGCACGGTTGGTGTTGCCAAACGCAATTTCATCAGTGGAATAAGTGAGTGACCACCGGCAAGCAGCTTGGCCTCATCGCCGTGATGCTCGAGTGCGTCGCTTGCTTCCTTGATGGAGGAAACCCGAATATGGGTAAATGGTGCAGGAATCATTGTGCTCCGCCATTCTCGGCTGCCCAACGAACCGAATTGACAATCATTTCGTAGCCCGTGCAACGACAGATGTTGCCTTCAAGCGCGTGGCGGATTTCGTGTTCGGTTGGTTGCGGGTTTTCGCTCAACAATGCAGTGCAGGCCATCACCATTCCGGGTGTGCAGTAACCACATTGCAGGCCATGCTCTTGGCGAAAGCCTTCTTGCACTGCGCTGAGACCATTGAAACGGCCAGACAAACCTTCAACGGTTGTTACGTGTTCGCCGTCGGCTTGAACTGCGAGGAGTGTGCAGCTTTTTACTGCTTCGCCATTGAGTAGCACCGTGCATGCGCCGCAGTTGGATGTGTCACAGCCGATGTGTGCACCAGTGAGGCGCGCATTTTCGCGGATGTAGTGAATGAGGAGGGTGCGATCTTCTACCTCGTGTTGTTGTTCTGCTCCGTTGATGGTGATGCGTACGGTGGTCATTACTTGCTGCTCCCATTCATTGCTCGCCAAACCTTCTCGGGCGTAACTGGCATATCAATATGCTCTACACCGAACGATGAGAGCGCGTTCACGATTGCGTTGACAACTGCGGGCGGGCTGCCGACAGCGCCGGACTCGCCGATTCCCTTTGCGCCAAGCGGATTGTTTGGGCACAACGTGGTGATTCGTCCCGCGGTGTAATTGGGCATGTCTGGGGCGGAGGGAATGAGGTAGTCGATCAGGTTGGCCGTGATTGGCTGCCCCGAAGATGGGTCGTAACTGACTTGTTCGAAGAGGGCTTGTGCGATGCCTTGGGCAACGCCGCCGTGCACCTGGCCTTCGGCAAGCAGCGGATTGATGACCGTGCCGCAGTCGTCGACAACGATCATGTTTCGAATCTTGGTCTTGCCCGTTCGGCGATCGACTTCAACAACACAGGCATACGCGCCAGATGGATAGGAGAAGTTTGGGCTCTCGTGGAACAGGCGTTCCTCAAGTGTTCCTGCCTGAAGTTCGGGTGGAAGGCGAAGTGGTTGGAAGCTTGTGGTTGCTACGTCGGACCAGCCAACTTTCTTGCCTGGCGTGCCTCGAACGTTGAATGCGTTGTCTTTAACTTCAATGTCGCTCTCGGAAGCCTCGAGCAGGTGGGCTGCAATCTTCTTGGCGCGAACCATCAATCGTTCTGATGCAACCTTGACGGCAGAACCAACGGTAGGTACGCCGCGACTGCCCATTGTCCCGATGCCTTGGATGACTGTTGCGGTGTCGCCGTGGATGACAGTGATGCGTTCGAACGGCACGCCGAGTTCGTCGGATGCAATCTGTGCGACGAACGTTTCGTGGCCCTGGCCGTGTGGTGACGAACCAATGAAGATGGTTGCCGAGCCGTCTGGCGCGATTCGGATTTGAGCGGACTCCCAGGATGCGAGGTGGCCGAAGCCTTCAAGCGAACCGTTGGGGCCGAAGCCTGCAATTTCTAGCCAGCACGAAAAGCCAATGCCGATGAGTGGTTTCGACGGGTCGCTGAGGTTGCGTGCCTGCTCGGACTTCACCGAGTCGTAGTCGAGAAGACGCAAACACTCGTCGAGTGCTTGGGGGAAGTCTCCCGAGTCGTAGACAACCGCTTCGTTGTGGGTTTCGTACGGAAACTCTTTTGGTTGGATGAAGTTGAGTTGACGAACTTTGACTGGGTCGATACCGGTGCGAAGAGCCACCAAGTCGATGATGCGCTCGATTGAGAACGTTGCTTCGGGGCGCCCTGCGCCGCGGTATGCGGCGACTGGGGTGGTGTTG
>CAINLH010000144.1 GCA_903850275.1 uncultured Acidimicrobium sp. | reverse complement strand
CCAGTGCTGTTGTTTCTTGCACGATTCGATATGCATCATCGCGCGAAAGCCCCGAATCGACCAATGCAAGCAGCACAGGTTGGGAAAATACGACGCCGAAACTGCTTTCAAGATTGTGCAACATTCGTGGTCCATCAACTTCAAGGCCCTCAATCAAGCGCGTCAGTCGCTTCACCACGTAATAGGCAAGTATCGATGAATCCGGAAGCACGATGCGCTCGGCTGAAGAATGTGAAATGTCTCGCTCGTGCCACAGCGCGACGTTCTGCATTCCAGTTTGAAGGTTGCTACGCAGTACACGCGATAGCCCTGTCAGTGTCTCTGCAGAAATTGGATTGCGTTTGTGAGGCATGGCCGAACTTCCTTTTTGGCCCTTTTTAAATCCTTCACGAACTTCGCTTACCTCAGTTCGTTGCAAGTGACGTAGCTCCACCGCAATTGCTTCAATGGATGTACCAATTGAAGCGCATGCCCACAGAAACTCGGCGTGTCGATCTCTTGCCACAACTTGTGTTGCAGGAACTGGTTGCAAACCGAGCGCAGCTCCGATGTGTGCCTCTACCGATGGATCGATGTTCGAATATGTCCCCACCGCCCCAGACAGTTTGCACACCGCAATTGCCTTGCGCGCCGACACCATGCGGTCGCGATCGCGGCCAATCTGAAGCGCCCACAGTGCTGCTTTTGCACCAAATGTTGTTGGCTCTGCATGAATTCCGTGCGTGCGGCCAATCATGACTGTTGCACGATGCGTTGTTGCTAGTTGTTGCAACGCAATAACCAGATTGTCGAGTGCACCAACAATGAGCGAGCCGGCATCTGCGAGCATCCAGCACCATGCTGTATCAACCACATCGGTGCTCGTCAGACCGTGATGAACCCATGCACCCTGTGGCATGCCGATACTTTGTTGTACAACGTCAACGAACGCAGCGACATCGTGATCGGTTACTGCTTCACGTTCGGCTACTTGTTGAACAAAGTTGGCATCAACCCGTGGTGCATTGTCGCGGCAATGTTTTGCGTCTGCAGCAGGCACCACTCCGAGTTTTGCTTGCGCTTCGGTAGCTAGTAGCTCGATCTCGAGATATCTCGAAAAGCGAGCTTCGTCAGTAAAGAGAGCGGCTATTTCGGGAAGGCTGTAACGCTCGATCATGCGCGCAGCACGCAATCGTCGCGTTCTGGGCCAACACCCACGATGCTTACTGGGATTCCAATGTGTTGTTCGACAAGTTCGACAACTCGTCGAGCGGCTTCTGGCATTTCTGCGAATGACCTGCATGCACGCAATGGTTGTTTCCAGCCCGGCATATCAACATACGTAGCTGTAACTTTGCCCAACAATTCAATGTCGTCTGGGTAACCCGAAAGCGGCTTGCCGTCGACCATGTAACCCGTGCACACTCGCACGGTGTCGAACGTATCAAGCACATCAAGTTTCGTTAGTGCAAGTTCGCTTAACGAATTAAGCCGAACAGCATGGCGCAACATCACCAAGTCCAGCCAGCCTGGTCGTCGGCGCCGACCGGTGACTGTTCCAAATTCGTGACCAATGTCGACAATTGCGTCGCCAAGTTCGCCAATCAGCTCTGTTGGGAAGGGCCCAGAGCCAACGCGTGTGGTGTACGCCTTTGCAATGCCCACCACTCGTGTGATGTCGCGAGGCCCGATACCGGTACCGGCACATGCACCGCCAGCTGTTGGATTTGAAGACGTGACGAACGGATACGTGCCGTGATCGATATCAAGGAATGTTGCCTGAGCACCCTCGAGCAAAATGTTGTTGCCTGCCTCCAGTGCATCATGCAACAAGTTGACAGTGTCGGCAATATACGGCAACAGTCGTGCACCAAGCTCTGAAAATTGCGCAACAACATCTTCAACGTTGAATGCTGCACCGCCAAGTGCGGTGATCAACGTGTTTGCACTAGTGCCGCGTTCGCGGACCAGCATTGCAAAACGTTTCGGGTCACGCACATCGCCTGCGCGTATGCCAACGCGAAGTGCTTTGTCGGCGTAGGCCGGCCCAATACCTTTCAGTGTCGTTCCGATTTTTGCATCACCAAGAGCCGATTCGGCCAACGCATCGTGCATTTGATGCCAAGGGAAGATCAGTTGGGCCAGGCTTGAAACGCGCAAACGCTCGCACGAAACACCGCGACGCTGCAATTCATCAACCTCTTTAAACAATGTGGGTAAATCAACGACGACGCCGTTGCCGATTACTGGTGTAACGCTGTCGTAGAGGACTCCGCTAGGAACAAGTTGCAGCGCGTATCGCTGATCTCCGACCACAACGGTATGACCCGCGTTGTGTCCGCCTTGATAGCGCACGACGTGAGAGTGTTTGCCGGCAAGCAAGTCGATGACTTTTGCCTTGCCCTCGTCACCCCATTGAGTACCAACTACAACTGCGACGGGCATGTAACGCTCCTAGATGTGGGGAACGTAAGTAAAGCCTAGTGCCCAATGGCCGAACTTGTTGCTAGGCCGCAGCAAGATTGCTCACCGAAACCGAAAACTCTCCCTCGGCAACGTCCACCACAATGGTGTCGCCTTCGGCCGCCTTGCCATCCAAAATAAGCAGTGCTGCGGCGTCCGAAACAGTCTTTTGAATGAGGCGCTTCAGTGGTCGAGCACCAAAATCGGCGTCGTAACCGCGTTCGGCAAGCAATACGCGAGCTGCAGGGGTGACAGCAAGCGTGATTCGCCTGCTGGTCATGCGTTCTATCAAGTGCTGTAACTGAATTTCTACGATCGCACCAAGATCGGACATCTCCAACTTACGGAACCGCACTATCTCGTCGATGCGATTGACAAACTCTGGTTTGAAGTAATCAATTGGCTCACCGACGAGATTGCTGGTCATGATCAACACGGTGTTGGTGAAGTCGACGGTGCGACCTTGACCATCAGTGAGTCGACCGTCGTCGAGTAATTGCAACAACACATTGAAAACTTCGGGGTGTGCTTTTTCGATCTCGTCGAGCAGGACCACGCTGTACGGACGGCGGCGAACGGCTTCGGTGAGTTGTCCACCTTCGTCGTAGCCGACATATCCAGGGGGAGCACCGATGAGTCGGCTGACCGAAAACTTCTCCATATATTCGGCCATGTCGATGCGCACCATTGACTTCTCGTCGTCAAACAAATATTCGGCAAGGGCACGGGCCAGTTCTGTTTTTCCCACGCCGGTTGGCCCGAGAAACAAGAACGAACCAATTGGCCTATTGGGGTCGGATAATCCTGCGCGGCTTCGTCGAATGGCGTTTGCAGTTGCAGTGACGGCATCATCCTGCCCAATTACGCGTTGGTGCAACAGATCCTCGAGATGCACAAGTTTGTGCATCTCGCCTTCAAGCAACTTGTTCAGTGGCACACCCGTCCACTTCGACACCACTTCGGCAATGTCCTCGGCATCCACTTCTTCTTTCAGCATGCGCTTCGAAATTTGCAAAGAGTTGAGCTGTGTCGTTGCATCACTAATCCGACGTTCTACTTCGGGAATTCGCCCGTATCGAATCTCGGCGGCCTTTTCTAAGTCCAGTTCACGCTCAACTTGAGCGCGCAAAGATTCCAACTCCTCTT
>CAINLH010000143.1 GCA_903850275.1 uncultured Acidimicrobium sp. | reverse complement strand
GACTGCCACATCCACATGCGCATCAGCAAGTGCACGCAAATCTTTAGCAATGGTGAGCCCGTGAGTGGTTGAACCTGGTGAACCAGGGTCAACCACTGCTACGAGTTCGAGATTTGGGTCGGCTGCTACGGCATTGCAGACCGTTGCACCCATACGCCCTGCTGCACCGATGACTCCGACTTTGATCATGTTGCGAGATTAGCCGTTAATGAAAACGACTGAGGCCCGAGATTTAACCGTTGAACTCGTTGTCGAATTCGTCTTCGAAACTTACGGAGACGGCATTGTCGACAGCTGGCTCGGCAGGCTTTGATCCACGGTTTGGCTCGCGACGAGCGCCACCGTCGTTGCGGCTTGAACCGCCACGATCATTGCCACCGCGACCACCACGGTCGTTACCGCCGCGTCCGCCACGATCATTGCCACCGCGACCACCGCGGTCGTTGCCTCGGCCGCCGTCACGTCCACCGCCACGCTCTGGGCGTGGGCCACGATCTCCGCCTTCGGCTGGGCCGCTTCCGGAACCCTTCATTGGTTCACCGTCGGGGCCGATGAGCGAAAGGCTCACTTTGCCGCGGTCGTCGATGTCGTCTACACGAACCTGCACTTCGTCGCCGATGTTGAGAACATCTTCAACCTTTGCGATGCGCTGACCGTTGCCCAACTTGGAGATGTGCACGAGGCCGTCACGACCAGGAAGGATGTTGACGAATGCACCGAACTGCGCGATGTTGACAACGCGACCCGTGTAGGTTGCGCCCAAGTCGGCTGTTGGTGGATCGACAATGGCAAGAATGCGTGAGCGTGCATCTTCAACTTTGGCGTTGTCTGGTGAACCAATGGTGATGATTCCCGTTGCGCCGTCGTCGGAGACATTGATCTCTGCGCCGGTTTCTTGCTGAATGGTGTTGATGACCTTGCCCTTAGGCCCAATCACTTCGCCAACTTTGTCCAATGGAATGGTGAAGGTGACGATCTTCGGTGCGCTTGCTGCAACTGTTGCACGTGGTGCATCAATTGCTGCATTCATCACGCCGAGGATCTTGAGACGAGCATCTTTTGCCTGCTGCAACGCAGCGGCCAATACTTCGCTCGGAATTCCTTCAATCTTGGTGTCAAGTTGCAATGCGGTCACTGCGTCTGCGGTGCCGGCAACTTTGAAGTCCATGTCGCCGAATGCGTCTTCAGCGCCCAAGATGTCGGTGAGTGCGGTGTATTTGCCCTGATCGAAGATCAAGCCCATCGCGATACCGGCCACTGGGGCAATGATTGGAACGCCTGCGTCCATCAAGGAAAGGCTTGATGCACAAACCGACGCCATCGAGGTGCTGCCGTTGGACGACAACACTTCCGACACGAGTCGCAATGTGTAAGCAAACTTCTCTTGGTTTGGAACGACTGGGAACAAGGCGCGCTCTGCAAGTGCACCGTGTCCGATTTCGCGGCGCTTCGGACTGCCTACGCGGCCGGTTTCACCGTTGGCCCATGGAGCCATGTTGTAGTCGTGCATGTAACGCTTCGATGTTTC
>CAINLH010000142.1 GCA_903850275.1 uncultured Acidimicrobium sp. | reverse complement strand
GTGCAAGTGTGCGCAACACACACCAAGGCCGACATTGATACTTGTGTTGCTGCGTTTATAGCGGCACGCGACAAATAAATTTCCTAAGTTTCAGTTACTCCACGCGCAGGCCAGAGATTGCGCGAGCAATCACCAACTGCTGAATCTCTGAGGTGCCCTCGAAGATGGTGTGAATCTTTGCGTCGCGGTGCCAGCGCTCTACTGGGTATTCGCGTGTGTAGCCGTAGCCGCCCAAGATCTGGATGGCTTCTTCGGTTACCTTCACTGCCATTTCTGAAGCGAAGTACTTGCTTTGCGAACCTTCAGCATTTTTGTAGCCACCGTTTTTGGCAAGCCACGATGCGCGCCAGATGAGCAAGCGTGCTGCATCAATCTGCGTGATCATGTTGGCAAGTTTGAATGCAATTGCTTGGTGCATGATGATCGGCTTGCCAAATGCCTTGCGCTCCTTGGCGTAATCGAGCGCATACTCGTACGCTGCACGCGCAACACCAAGCGCCTGCGCACCCACTGCGGGGCGCGTTGCTTCAAACGTTGCCATTGCTGGCTGTTTGCCACTTGATGTTCCTTCGCGGTAACGAGCAAGTTTGGCGTCAAGCTTTTCTTTTCCGCCCAACAAGCAGCGACCAGGAATGCGCACGTCTTCGAGCACAACTTCTGCTGTGTGGCTTGCACGAATACCGTGCTTCAAATACTTCTGCCCTTGCGACAAACCTTTTGTTCCCGGTGGGATCACGAAGCTTGCTTGGCCACGGCCTTTAAGTTCGGGGTCGACTGCTGCAACTACTACGTGCACGTTGGCAATGCCGCCGTTGGTGATCCAGGCCTTGGTGCCGTTAAGCACCCAATCGCCAGTTGCTTCGTCGTACACCGCACGCGTGCGCAGGTTGGACACGTCGCTACCTGCGTCTGGCTCGCTCACACAGAATGCGCCGACCTTCACGTCGTCTGCGGTTCCGTAGCACTGTGGAACCCACTCCATCATTTGCTCTGGTGTTCCGTTGCCTGCGATACCTGCAGCAGCCAAACCAGAACCCATGATTGCCATGCCGATACCAGCATCGCCCCAGAACATTTCCTCAATTGCCACCACCATGGTGAGGCCTGTTGGGTCGGCCATTGCATTCATGATGAAGTCGAGGCCGTACAAACCGATCTTCGCGGCTTCTTGCACGATTGGCCATGGGAACTCTTCTTTTTCATCCCACTCGTGTGCGGCGGGGCGAATGGTGTCTACAGCAAATTGATGAATCCAGTCCTTCAATTGCAATTGGTCGTCATTGAGTGCGAGTGAAAAATCAGCCATGGGCATAAGTTACCGCATGGTAGGGCTGGTGGCTACATTTTTGACCGACATCAATTTGGTCGAGCTTCGAACGGCAAAAGACCACCCAGCATTAGACTTTTCCCCGAAAGAGGTACTCCATGTCGGGTAAAGACGCGTCAGAGCTAGTTCACTACTCGTCGACCCCAGAGGCGGCATTCATAACGCTCGATTCCCCGTCTTCCCGCAATGCCCTCTCGCAGGCCTTGGTTGATCAACTGATCGACCGGATTGCGGAAGCATCCCAGTCGTCATGCAACGTAGTGGTGCTCACCCACACCGACCCTGTTTTTTGCGCCGGGATGGACCTGAAAGATACGCGGTCGGTAGACCTCAGTGGGCTTACGCAAGTGATGTTGGCTCTTCGCAATGTTCCGCAGCCAACGATGGCGGTGCTCACCGGGCCGGCACGCGCTGGGGGCCTAGGTCTGATGGCGTCATGCGACTTTGTCGTTGCAGCCGACCACGTGAACTTTGCATTTACCGAAGTGCGTATCGGAGTGGTGCCGGCACTGATTTCGGTTCCCGTGCTTGCGCGTGTCGCTGCACCGTTTCTTGTCACCGAATTCTTAACAGGTGCCGAGTTCACCGCAGCACGAGCACTTGAAATAGGGCTTATCACTCATGTGTCGACCGACCCTCACGGCGAAGCACAGCGACTTATTGCACAACTTGCTGCCGTTGGGCCGAAGGCACTGCGACTCACAACATCGTTGTTGCGTGAAGCAAACTCGATTGATTACGAGCAACGGCTTGTCAAAATGCAAAAGCAGTCGGAAGCAATCTTTGCCTCCGAAGAGGCCCAAGAAGGGATGTTGGCTTTCCGCGAAAAGCGAAAGCCAAATTGGCTTAAGCGTTAATTTGCAGTTTTGCTGGTTTGAGATATCGCGAGTGGTGATGGAAGGTCATGGCCGAGCATTTCTCGCAACTGAACGGTCAGAGAAACTAAGCGATCAACATTAATTTCAGTTGTGTAGCCCTCTTTGTGTAGCAGCGAGACGAGCGACTCTGTTGCCACATTGCCCGCAGCGCCCTTTGCAAAGGGAGAGCCCCCGATCCCTCCTAGCGAGGAATCAAACCTCCGGACGCCTGCTTCCAAGCCTGCAAAAGCATTGACGAGGCCAGTTCCGCGAGTCTCATGCAGGTGCAAGCCAATGTCGTTGCCGACCAACCCGACGGCATCGCGAATAGTTTTGGGAATTGCCTCACCGGTGGTATCCGCCAAAGTAATTCTGTCCGAACCAAAATCACGCAGTTGCGAAATACATGGAAGTAGATCTTCATACATATCTACGTCGTCGTAAGGAGACCCAAAGGCGCACGAGACAACAACGTCGGTTATTGCTTTGCCGCCTATCTCAGTTATTAAGGCTTGTACACCCGCCATTGATTCGACAGTGGTCTTGCCAGTGTTTTTAAGACTGTAAGTATTTGAAAGTGAAACAGTGATCGTGATTTCATCAAGATTGCACGACATCGCTCTTCGAACACCTGCGAGGTTTGCAACCAGGCCAGCAACCGTGATTCCATTTCTTTCAGAGATAGCGGCAATAACTTCTTCTGCGCCGGCCATTGATGGAACTACGTCGTCACGCATAAACGAGGCCACCTCGATGTGGCGAACTCCTGCAGAAATAAGTTGATTAATAAGCGAAACTCGATCGGAGATAGCAACAGGAGCTTCTGCCTGAAGTCCATCCCTTGGGCCAACTTCACGGATATCCACCTGAAGCACGCTTGTTACAGACTTGCTCTTCGCTGCATTGGAATCAGATTCGATGACGTAAGTCTAAACAGCCTCTTTGGGGGAACTGTCAACCCTGGATAGACCTTGCTCTTTTCACGACAGTTATGATGTACGAATGGCTGGCAAAGGCTCAAATTCGTCTGAAAGTGTTGCCGGCGAGGGCGACATCGAGCTCAAGATCGCTCGAGCGCTAAAAGGCAACGCCGAAAAAGATCGAGCCAAACTCGACAAAAAGAATCAGCTGACGGTGCGAGAACGCATCGCGCTCCTCACCGACTCAGAGACATTCGTTGAAGATGGCCTTCTTGCCAACTGCAGCGCAGACGATTTGCCTGCCGATGGCGTCGTGACTGGATACGGCAAAGTAAGCGGAAGGTCTGTTTGCATCGTTGCAAATGACTCAACGGTAAAAGCTGGTTCGTGGGGTACCCGTACCGTTGAAAAAATCATCCGCATGACCGAATACGCGCTTCGCCACGAGTTGCCTATTTTTTGGTTGATCGATTCGGCGGGCGCAAGAATTACGGACCAGGTACAAATGTTCCCAGGACGCCGAGGCGCTGGTCGAATCTTCTCCAATCAGGTGAAGCTGTCGGGCAAGGTCCCACAGATTTGTTGTCTTTTCGGCCCTTCGGCTGCGGGTGGGGCATACATTCCCGCTTTTTGTGACGTGGTGTTCATGGTTGATCAAAATGCGTCTATGTACCTTGGGTCTCCCCGCATGGCGCAAGAGGTAATCGGAGAAAACGTCACTCTTGAAGAGATGGGTGGTGCGAGGATGCACACATCGATCTCGGGCTGTGCCGACAATTTGGCAATGAGTGACACGGACGCGATTGAACAAGCCAAAATGTATTTCACATTTATGCCACTTAATTGGCGTGAGCTTCCGCCCAAGTACTCAGCCGCCGAACCACTTACTCCGTTGAGCCGCAGTGTGTTACCAAACGTTGAGACAGCCGGCTACGACATTCGTAGTTTCATCAAGGGGCTCGTAGATGACGAGTCGTTCTTTGAAGTTAAACCAGACTGGGCTACCGAGCTTGTCACTGGATTCGCTTTACTTGATGGAAACGTAATTGGAGTTGTTGCCAATAACCCCATGATCAAGGGTGGGGTTTTGTTCGTTGATTCGGCCGACAAAGCAGCTCGATTTGTTTGGTTGTGTGATGCATACAACATTCCGCTGATATTCCTCGCAGATGTTCCTGGTTTCATGATCGGTACACAGGTTGAACGACAGGGAATCATTCGGCACGGTGCAAAAATGATTACCGCCATTACCGAAGCGACAGTGCCCAAGATTTGTGTTGTCGTCCGCAAGGCATATGGTGCGGGTTTATACGCAATGTGCGGTCCTGCCTTTGATCCAATCGCAACGCTCGCGCTTCCCACCGCAAAGATTGCCGTTATGGGCCCAGAGGCTGCAGTCAACGCTGTCTATGCAAATCACATTGCAGCCATTACCGACTTGGTTGAACGTGAGGCTTTCATTCAGCAAAAGCGTGCGGAATACGAAAAAGACGTAGAGCTTTCGCGACTTGCCAGCGAACTGATCATTGACGCTGTTGTTTCTTTCGAGCGGCTACGAGCCGAGGTTATTGCTCGCTTCGCCATGGCCGACCCAGTAGATCGTCAAGCCATTGAAAAGCGACACGGGGTCTACCCGGGCTAGCTAACAAAGTGATTAAACATCACAAATATCAAAACCGCAGAAATTAATGCAATCGTGATCGCTGCAAAACCATCTCGACGAAGCTGATTCACCGGCTTTTCATCCGTTTGAGAAATTTGTTGATCAGAATTCTGAGGTGACATGGCGCCTAGGTTACTACGGTTGTCGGAAAGCGACCAGTTACCACTCGGGCGTGTACCGAGATACTGGCTCAATCGGTCCCTTAGATGCCTGCTCTTTAAGTTCCATCCGACCCAACTGCATTCGGTGAACCTCATCGGGCCCGTCAGCGAGGCGTAACAGTCGAGCTGTTGCGTACATGGCTGCCAAACCAAAATCGTTCGCTGTACCGATTCCTCCGAAAGCCTGAATTGCGTCATCAACAACACGACAAGCCATCGAAGGTGCCGCGATCTTGATCATCGCAATTTCCCGGCGCGCTGCTTTATTGCCGAGGGTGTCCATCAAATGTGCCGTTTTTAAAACAAGCAGACGAGTTTGTTCGATGTCGATTCGTGCGTTCGCTATTCGCTCTAGCGTTACGCCGTTGTCGGAAACAGGGGCACCAAAAGCGACCCTGTGCTTAGTGCGTCGACACATCATCTCCAATGCTCGCTCGGCCATGCCAATAAGTCGCATACAGTGATGCACTCGACCCGGGCCTAGACGACCCTGAGCGATCTCGAAACCACGGCCTTCTCCCAACAAAATGTTTTCGATCGGAACTCTCACATTGGTGAACTGCACTTCTGATGCTCGGTCGGGCATTCCATAAAAATTGAACACTGGAAGCGGCCTGATCACTTCAACTCCAGGAGCATCCTTAGGGACAAGAATCATTGACTGTTGCTGGTGACGATTGGGGTTCGTCGGATCCGACTTGCCCATGAAGATAATGATTTTGCAATTCGGATGTGTGGCATTTGTGGAGTACCACTTTCTGCCATTGATCACGTACTCGGATCCGTCTCGTACTATCGAGCTTTCGATGTTGGTTGCATCGCTAGAAGCCACTGCCGGCTCTGTCATTGAAAAAGTGGATCTAATGTCGCCATTGAGTAATGGCTTCAACCATTTCTCTTGTTGTTCCTTTGTTCCAAACTTTTCGAGCACTTCCATGTTTCCCGTGTCGGGCGCGGCGCAGTTAAATACTTCTGGTGCCAAATGCGAGCGGCCCATGATTTCGCAAAGGGGCGCATATTCAAGGTTTGATAATCCATCATTTGTTGTAACGGAATGATAAAAAGCATTCCAAAGTTCTGTTTGCTTCGCAATCGCCTTCAGTTCTTCTACGATCGGCCAAACCGCCCAAGGACCCAATTCTGTTGACTCTTTGAAGAATCTTGCTTCATTTGGATAAATGTGCTCATCCATGAACTTCTCGAGAGCATGCCTCATCCGAAGCGTGCGATCTGACATTTCTGGAATCACTGTGTTCCCCGTTCTTCACAGGCTTGGCTGTGCAACGTACTTTATGAAACTTAATACCTGTAGAGAAATTTACCCCGATAGCGCCGAAAATGGTCGGTCAAGACGGTGATATTTGGCCCAAGCCTTCATCGTAGGATTAAGGCATGAAGCTAAATGACAGCCCACTTCTTCCACACCTCATTATCCAGAGTCTGAATACCAGAAATGATGAACCGTGCATTTTTCTTTCTGGTCGGACAGCGAGCTACAAGGAGATCCGAGAACGCACGAGCCAAATGATTCAGGTGCTGCAATCAATTGGCATCAAACGAGGTTCACGAGTGGCCGTGCTTTCCAAGAATCGTCCAGAGGTACTCACCAACCTCACAGCATCTTTGATCAATGGCAGCATTGTTACGCCACTTCACCCCATGGGTTCGTTTAGCGACCACTCCTACATTATTAACGATGCAGAAATTGACTGTTTGGTGTTTGACAGCGACTATTTTTCTGATCGAGCAAGCGAATTGAAAGCGCTCTATCCGAAGGTGCAATTTCTCGGATTCGGACCGAACTCGGTTGGTCTGAACTACATGGCAGAGGCCGACAAATATCAGCCGTTGCCGCTGGTAGCACCTGACGTTCAGTCGGAAGACTTATGCACCGTGGTCTACACCGGAGGAACAACTGGTCGGCCTAAGGGTGTTCTCATGCCGCATCGGGTATGGCAGGCAATGACTTGGATCCAGATGACCGAATGGGAATTTCCGAAACAATTACGGATTGCCATCGCAACTCCACTGTCACACGCGGCAATGTCGCTAGTTGCTCCTGTATTGATGTCGGGTGGCGCTTTTTATGTGATGGATTCCTTCAACCCAGACGAGTTTTTTGACTTGGTCGCCGAACACAAAATCACCTGCACACTGATCGTTCCATCAATGTTGTACGCAATGCAAGGTCACCCTCGTTACGAAACTGCAGACATGTCCTCAATGGAAACCATGATTTATGGGGCATCGCCCATGAGTCCCTCAAAATTGGCCGCCGCAATTCGCCATTGGGGTCCTATCTTCTTTCAGTTCTACGGCCAGACCGAAGCTCCAATGGTGCTTGCACATCTGAAGAAAGCCGATCACGATCTCGCGCATCCCGAAAGACTCTCCTCGTGTGGAAAACCGGTGCCATGGATGCATGTTGCACTATTGGATGAAGATAACCAGCCCGTCGCGCCCGGCGAGACAGGCGAAATTTGCGTTCGTGGTCCGCTGTCAATGATCGGATATAAAGATCTAGAGAAAGAGACAGCAGAATGTCTTCGGGGGGACTGGCTCCATACCAGCGATGTAGGCAGATTCGATGACGACGGATTCCTGTACATCGTCGACCGAACAAAAGACATGGTGATCACCGGAGGGTTTAATGTCTACCCGCGCGAGGTGGAAGATGTATTAAGCGCCCATCATGCCGTAAGCATGGTCATGGTGATTGGCGTGCCAGATGAAAAATGGGGCGAGGCGGTTAAAGCGCTCATTGTGCTCCGCGCTGGTCACACGTCGTCAGACGAGCTGACAGCCGAACTCAAGCAGTTGGTTAAACAGGAAAAGGGCTCACAACAAGCGCCGAAGTCGATTGACTACGTAGATTCGTTGCCACTCACCGCACTGGGCAAGCCCGATAAAAAAGCCGCTAGGGCACAGTTCTGGACGAATACCGATCGAGCAGTTTCCTAGGGCTAAGCCCCCGGCTTGCCCCCACTCATTGCTGAGAGGGAGCAAGCCGAAGGAAGTAATCAGCCAGCCTTACCCATTGCGAGATCGCTTACGTCTACGAAATCGGTTGTCAATGGCTTGACTTTGCCCTTTTCCAAAACGCTGTAGATCACGTTGCGGTTAAACAGGCGGTTGTAACCCGCAAGACCATCAGTCCATTCCTTGGTGAAGTCCAAGATTGGAACCATGCCACCCAAATCCAAAGAGGAAGTGTTTGACGCAGCTTCGAAGAATGAAGTCGCTGTGATCTCACCACTGATTGTTTCGGCAATCATCTTGAACCCAACGTATGCAGCCCAAGTGCCCATGCCACCAAGTGAGTTGTAGTCCACCGTGGTGGTGTCCAGACCTGCTTCATCAAGTGCTAGGCGGAATTCCGACCAAGCATCCGTTGAGATGTCTGGGTACATGCCAGCAATGACGTCACCGTCAGTTGATTCTTCGTTCCCCTTCGCCGAAACTTCGTTCAAGTTTCCTTGTGGGCCGTACTGGCGTGCAGTCGTTCCCGACTGAGTCCAAGCGGTGTTCCATGTGATGTAAGGAGTTTCCGAGATAACGGTGGCGACGCAATCTACGCCAGCTGTTGCTTTCGCAACTTCTGCCGAATAGTCCTGCGCAACTCCGCTGATCGTAACGATTTCGCCAAACTTCTTACCGTAGGCCTTCATCGCATTTTCCATTGGTGGAAGGAATACTTGTGCACCATCAATGATGACAGCATTGAGCTTCTCACACTTGTCAACTTCGATTGCGTGCTTAATTGCGCCCACTGCATACATCGGTTGGTTACCAATCGGGAACGAGTACTTGCTTGTCAACTCGGACGGCGTAATTGGGCAGCATGGGCCGAACCAAGAAATGCTTGATTTCTCAATTACTGGCACAATGCTTTCTGCGAAGAACGTGAACGATCCAACAACCGCCACAACCTCTTCCTCTACTGCCTGTCTTGCGCATGTTGCAGCTACTGCCGGGTCAAATTGTTCGTCACAAACAATCACCTCAAGAGGACGACCGGCAATTCCACCTCGAGCATTGATGTATGTTTCGTATGCTTTGGCCGTATTAGCAATGTTTTGATAGGTAGGACCTGCAGCGTTGAGCGTGGTCACCGTCATTAATTTGATTGGCTCGCCTGTAAGTGCTGGCACTGTCTCTTCGGTAGCGATTTCATCTGATGTCGAATCAGAATCTCCTCCGCCACAACTCGTTGCCAACAAACCCAAAATTGCAAGGCTTGCTAAAACCTTCCCTGTTTTTCTCTTCATAAACTCCCCCATGTTTGTAGTGAATTATTCTTTGCTATCTCTATCATTTCTTACTTTATTGGGCAACCTCAAGAGATGCCCAAACCTACTCATCGGTAGCAATAACACTGGAAAGCCCTACCGACTCCGAAGCTCTGAAATTGCCAACTCTGCCGCATTGGCGCCACAAAGGCCATGGGCCCCCGCACCCGGCGGCGTTGAGGCGGAACATAAATAGGTGCCAGCAACGCCAGTCGAATAGGGCGAGGTCGTCAATCTTGGACGAAAGAGAAGCTGTCTTGGGGAGGATTGACCGCCAATGATGTCGCCACCGACATAGTTCGCGTTATGCACCGACATTTGTGTGGTCGATCGTGTCGCCATACCCACGATGCGATCTCTGAAGCCGGGTGCGAATCGTTCAATTTGCTTAATAATCGCTTCCGTTGCATCGCCTTCGAAACCGTGTGGCACGTGTGCGTACGACCACACTGGCTTGACATCGCCACTCGCACGGCTTGGGTCAGCAACATATTGCTGCCCCACCAAAACAAATGGACGCTCCGGCATTCTCCCTGCATGAATCATGGCTTCGCCCGCCATAACTTCGGCCGCGCTACCTCCAAGATGAACAGTGCCAGCCTGATGGGCTGCAGTCGCAGTCCAGGGCACCCCACCCTCCACTGCAAAATCAACTTTAAATGCACCAGCACCATGTCGGTAGCGTTTGTACGCAGCAGAAATTTTTGACGGCAGGCGGTCGCCAAGAATATTGGCAGCAATACTGGGCGACACATCCAACATCAACACATCCACTGGCGGTAATTCGGTTACCGACTTGACAGCATGGCCGGTCTCGATCACGCCACCGTGCGCCTTAATCACCGAAACAAGTGCGTTGGCAATTGACTGCGACCCGCCTTTCGCCACCGGCCAGCCTTCAGCATGTGCGGCAACGACTAGCGAGAGGCCCACCGAACTTGAAAACGGAGTGGTTAATGGATACAAAGCGTGGGCTGCGACGCCCATCCACAAGCCGCGAGCTGCCTCCGATTTCAAAAGCGTTGCGAGAACAGACGCAGGCAATAGCGCACGCGCACCAAATTGAGCCAATAAGAGGGGGTGCTTCGGGATTCTTAAAATTGGTTTACTAATATCTGAAAGCAAATCGTCAAAGTTTTCTGCGCTCGACGAAAAAACTTTATTCCATCGTGCCCCTGATTTACCCAAGCGTTTCGCAGTCTCATGCACACTTTGATGCAGTTCAGCTGCCGATCCATCATCAAACGGGTGAGCACATTGAATGGGTGGCGAACACCACTCCAGTCCGTAGCGATGTAGTTCAAGTTCTTTATAAATAGGAGATGCCACGGCAAGTGGGTGAAATGCCGCGCACTCGTCGTGAATGAGATTAGGCAATATTTTTTCGGCACTTCTTGCCCCACCACCAATTGTAGGCGCTGCCTCAATAACCGTCACGTGTAAGCCAGCACGCGCAAGTTTTGCTGCAGCCGAAAGTCCGTTAGGGCCACTTCCTACAACAATGGCGGTTGACACTTAGTGCTTTACTTTTATTTCCGCCCGCCGGTGCCTGGGTGCGCGACGCCAGGCGCAACGTAGCCTGGCTTTACCCATGTGACCGTATGAGGTATCGGACCGTCGGGAAGCCATGGCTGCGTGTTGTAGGCATCATCATTGTGATACCAACCCTTTTCCACGGTGCCAAGAGCCGCGTCAATTACTCGATATTGAACTTTCTTGCTGAAAGCTGGCTGTGATTCCGTAAAAGCCACAACCACGTCGCCTGGTTCATACTGACACTGCTCTTGCACACCGGCAATGAGTCGCTCATCACAGCAGTGACCGTCGCCAAAGTTCCAGCCTGTAATGACATTCGAGAGAAATTCTCCCTCACGTTGAAGTCGATGATCGAGGCTGTCTGTGTGACGCATGAGGGCTGAATAATGCATTCGACCCATCGGATGCATCATTCGGAATGCGCAAGCTTTCTGCATGAACACTTCTGAGATCTCCCGACCAAATAATGGCTCAATTTGATCAATTTGATTGTCGGCATATTTAACGACACGTTCATTGATTCGATCTTCCATGCTTTTGTCTCGGAAAGACCACGTGGTTGCTGCCCAATTACCCGCATACTGTTTCATTCCAACAAGGAATGAAACATATTGAGGCTTAAAGGCGCCGAGAACAATCGGCGAAAGCCCTGCAACAACAACTATCGCCAGAAGCGTCGGATCCATATCAGCCACTGAATATCCATCGCTTGCGTGAAAGCCAGCAAAGAGGAAAGCCACACAGAACATGAAGTAAACGTTCCACTCGAGCGGAACTGCGAGCGGGATTGTCGAAATTATGAAGGTGTGCAGCGCCCAGATTGAAAGAATTGCGATCCATGTTGCCCAGCCCCAAGGGGAAAACAAAAGTACCAACGGCATCACCAACTCACAGGTCGTGCCACCAATGTGAGCGAGTAAGTGAGTGGTCTTCGAGGGTCGCAGATCATTCGGATAATTCTTAATTGTTTTACGCCTGAAGTTTTTGAAGATCATCCAAGGCGTGTTTTGCACCATGATCGACACTGTGCTCGAAAAACCATGATTAAATTTTGAAAATCCGGCACCCATCCAGACAATTACGATGAAGATTTTTGCGGCAACAAGCATGTCCGTGAAGTTGCTCATCAAACCGAAACACAGCATCGTCGGAACGTACTGCTCGGCTCGCGATGCAAGAAACACGCACTTGTCTCGAAGACCCATTATCAAGATAAGCGCGCAATAGACCACCAGAGCCCACTGCGGCATGACGCCGGCCGAGTCTTCGGGCATGCCAGCGACCGACTCACCCGAAAGAAACATCATCATGACGAGCCAAAAAACAATCAGTTTGTAAAGGCCTGTGTCCCATGGAGTGCGCCGTGTTCCTTTAGTGAGCGGCACGTGGTTCGGATATGGAGGTATTCGGAACGTATCGTTTTGCCACCAGTAGAGAACGTTTCCGATTGGCGGATCAAATCGAAAGTTCATTGGTCCCGATCCTGCGGCAAGTCCAAGGATTTCCATCAGGATCGTCCAAACCATCAACTTTTGGTACAGAATCGGTTCATTCCACCAACTGCCAATGTCGTTGAACTCCAGACCAGCGGTGAAAGTACCCGAAAAGATCAGACCAAATAGCCCGAAGAAGAAAATCTTCCAGACATAAAAAGTAACCGACTGTTTCGGGGTTCCGAATCCGTAATCCACCCAGTGAATCATCAGAATCTTCATTCGCTCAAAAAACGGAATCGATTCGAATTCGTCAAGGTTCACATCTGGAAGTTCTGCGTTTCTGTAGCCCATGGTCAGTTATTTCCTTGCGCGTTGAGCGCGATCACGACGAATTTGTTCTCTTTCAAAGTAATAATCATCTTCATCAGCCTTTCGTGTGGACGTTATCGTTCCAGTTAAACGGGTCATTGATCGTTCCCTAACCCTCAACCGCCTCCATTGCTTTCTTTTATCTTTTCTTCGCTTTCGTTCAATATGGTCTTCTTCGGTCTCTGATGTTCCCTGCAGATACATCTGTTCAATCTCATCAAGTCTGTTCATCGCCTCTTCGGCTGTGAGGTGAAGCGCAATTTGTCCACGTGCAAGTAAATACACGCGATCTGCATATTGCAGGGCTTTCGATGCATGCTGCTCAACAATCAACGCTCCTGTGCCATTTTTGTCAACAGAATCACGAACTGCACCAAGTAGTCGATCGACAATCTTTGGGGCTAAACCAAGTGACAGTTCATCGGCCAGCAATAGCGAAGGTCGGCGACTCAAAGCCCGCGCCAAAGCGACCATCTGCTGCTCCCCACCGGAAAGCAAACCGCATCTCACATCAAGAAGAGGATTGAGTTCAGGGAAGAGTTCGAGAGCTAGATCTACTGAGGCATTACCAAGCCGCAAATTATCGCGCGTAGTCATTTTTGTGAAAATTAAGCGCCGCTCCGTAACAATTCCAAGCCCACGACGCTGAACTCGCAGATAGGCAGGTTCCCAGGTAGGAACATTGTTCAGCATTACCAACCCGTCAACTGCGTCCAACTCGCCCGCAATCGTCAAAAGAGTCGTTGTCTTTCCTGCCCCATTGGGTCCTAGCAAACAGACAACTTCTCCCTCGTTAACGTGAATATTGATGCGATTTACAACTGCACGGCCGTAGTAACCGGCTTTGAGATTGCGTGTCTCAAGCAAACTTTTCATAAGGACACACCTGTTTCAAGTGCTGTGGCCTGTTCATTTTTTTTGGCCCGAGTACGGTCAGATTCTGCTCCAAGGTAAGCCCTAATCACTTCTGGATCAGACTGCACTTCCGTTGGGCTTCCCGACGAAATGAGTTTTCCGAAATCAAGCACAAGTACTTGATCGCATACGCCCATGACGAAATTAAGATCGTGTTCAACAACAAGAATCGCCATGCCCCATTCAACTGCAAGACCACGAACTAATCGAGCCAAGTTTTGGCTCTCCGCCTCACTCAGACCTGCAGCTGGCTCATCGAGCAGGAGCACGCTCGGAACCATCGCCACCGCTCGTGCAATAGCGAGCAGCCGGCGCTTGCCATAAGAGAGATCTTTAACGTCTCGATGCAAATCGTGTTCAAGGTCAAATTGAGTAATCGCCCTCACGACTGGCGCTGAAAACAATGGGTTCTTCGGTCTGACCAAGTCTCGAATGTACGACCAGCGATCTTGCGGGTCGGCTGCAACACTGAGATTTTCATACACGGTGGCATCATTAAAAAGTTCGAGTCCTTGAAATGAGCGAGACAGTCCAGACCGCGCACGACCAGAGGCGTTGAGCCCAGAAATATCTTGGACATCCAACGTGACCGAACCAGTC
>CAINLH010000141.1 GCA_903850275.1 uncultured Acidimicrobium sp. | reverse complement strand
GCACGATGTGGTCGGGCATCGGCGCACCCGCAAGCCCCGACAACGATTTTGCAAACCACCATGCTGGGCCAATCGTTGGCAACGTAATGCGCCGGCCAATTGACGCAGCCCGAGGAATAGAAATCGATCCTGGCGCAACAACATTGATTGCACCGTGAGGTTGATGTTTTGCAGCCGCAACAAATGCGCGCGCCGCATCGTGGTCTTGGATCACACTGAACTGTGGCGCACCAAAAGGGTTGAATGGCACCGCTGGTAAACGCAGCAACCTTCCAAGCGGGCTTGGCACATGCTTACCCACAACCGACGCCAACCGAAGCATGGCAATTGAAGTTCCGCGCTCCATTGCCAACTCGGCTGCTCGATGTTCGAGCGCCAGCAACATGTGCCCAAACTCAGATTCGGGTTCTAATGCTTGATGCTCATTTGGTTGATGCGGCCAGTGGGCGAGTGAGCCATATACCTCTATACCGCTGCGCAACACCAGCGACTCGAGCGCGGGTAAACCATGCGCGGTTTCAAACACGGCTTCACCCAACTGCTCGGTATGCAGCCTGGCGTCGGCAGTGTTCAAACGGGCGTGAGGCTCCCACACACCCAAGTGAATGATTACGTGCGGGTTGGCGTCATTAATGATGGTGCTAATGCGGTCACGATCGCTGGATTCCACCAAGTGAAACGCACTTCGCTTCAAACGCCTGCGCGGTGGGTTGGTATCAATACCAACTATTTCGCCAATGGACGAATCTTCTTCAAGCAGCGATCCAACAAGCGAGCCAAGTTCACCGCCCAAGCCGGTGACAACAATTCGGCGTCCGCTCATGGCCCCTACCTTACGCCTACGGCCTAAATCGGCGCTTAATCAGCGCAGTTCGTGAACGCGCAAAATCAACTCGCGCGAGTCTGGGTCGAGCTGCCTGCCGCCGATGCGCTCTGTCAGCATTACTGCTTGCTGAATGTCATCTACAAGCCCAGACCAGCGAATGTATCCACCCATCAAACCAACCAGCCGGTCGCTTACTTCTTCTGCATGCACGATTACTTTGCTGTTGGTTTTCAACATCTCATGAATGTCGCTATAAAACACGCGCAACCAATTATCAATGTCGTCATATGTTGCCAATGGGCGATGCTTGTAAGGCATGTTCAACTCGTCGTAATTATGCAAGTTGTGCGGCGCACCAATGATTGAAATAACACAGGCAAAATCGTTTTCCCGAAGCCAAATGATCTCTTCTTGGCGGCGCACCCGGCGATGGTTTACCCCAAAGCCGCCAGGCCTCTCGCAGATTGCCAGTTTGTCCTTAATAATCCAGGTGAGATTGCGAGGCGTAATGCCAAGTGCCCACTTACCACGCAGTTTTGGGGGCACTAGTTACAGCCTTCGTTTGGGCGCATTTGCGCTGTATTCAACATCAGGCGAGACGATACACCAAGAAATTCGGTCGGTGTTTCAGAAACCCAACAAATTTAGGGTGTTTTACAACTCAACGATCCGAAGTTGTTGCTGGCTGCGGCGAACCTGACGCCCTAAACCAATGTCACATCCCGTCGCCTCGCCCCGCGCCACACCCAACACACGCTCAACGGTGGCACCATCCGGTGGGTATGGGTGCGCAAGCCATGCCCGCACAGCTCGCCGAGCGAGGGCAACTGGTGCCGCCGCCAACATCTGTGCATCTGTTGGATCGATCGCCAATGCAAGTTCGTTCAGGAGGTTTTCGTCGTCACGCAACAACTCGGCTTGGCGCGCCAAGACCGGCACCATGTC
>CAINLH010000140.1 GCA_903850275.1 uncultured Acidimicrobium sp. | reverse complement strand
TACGCCGCTCGCGCAACTCGCGAAGGACGTTTCCAAAACGAGATCATTCCAGTTGTCGATGCCGATGGCGCAATGATGACCACCGACGAAGGCATTCGCGACACCACAGTTGAAAAACTGAGCCAACTGAAGCCACCGTTCCGCGCGGTGGAAGAGGGCGGCCGCGTAACTGCCGGCAACTCTTCACAGATCACCGACGGCTCGTCGGCCATTTTGATCATGAGTGAAGAGCGCGCAAAGAAGCTTGGCTTGAAGCCACGCGCTCGTTTCGTCAATTTCGCAATGGCAGCAGAAGACCCACGCTTCATGTTGACCGCACCAATTCCGGCAACAAAGCGCGTTCTCGAGCGCGCTGGCCTCACCATGGACGACATCGACTTGGTCGAAATCAACGAAGCATTTGCTTCGGTGGTGTTGGCATGGGAAAAAGAGTTGCACCCAGACATGAGCAAGGTCAACGTCAACGGCGGCGCCATTGCGCTTGGTCACCCACTTGGCGCTTCCGGCGCACGTTTGATGACCACGCTGCTCAACGAACTAGAGCGCACCGGTGGTCGTTACGGTTTGCAAACCATGTGTGAAGGTGGCGGCATGGCCAATGCCACCATCATCGAACGCCTCTAGACCACACCAACCAACATGTTCGGAACCATCATCTGGTTCCTTGTCGGGGTTGCGCTGCTACTTCTTATCTGGCGTACCGGTATCGGAATGTTGAAGTCGATGACGTCGACACTTCCGCCGCCACCTCCGGCAGGAGAAATGCGACGCATCAATGTTCGCTACCGATGCGGCGTGTGTGGTGTAGAGCTGCGCATGGTGATGGCGCCAGACCAGGACCCACCACCACCGAGGCACTGCCTCGAAGACATGGATTTTGTTGCGCCGATCGAGTGACGCGTTAGTGATATTTGGTGGCGGTGAAAAGGCCGCCTAAAACCATGCTGAGGCCGCCAAAGAGATACCAGTTGCTGCGGCCACCTGGCACAAAGCCAAGGTAATAAAACAAAATAACTACTGCGCCTACACCCAGCAGTGCGAACATCAAAATGGGAACCCACTGCGGGCTTACACGCACGTTGTGGGCAATGGGCGGCGTGTAACGCGAGGAGGCCTCGGCCGTCGGGTTGCCGTGCTGCTTGTGCGACTGTTGTCCAGGCTTTGTGCCTTTTGGGGTGGTTCGTCCACCGGTGCGTCGTTTTGAGGGCGCCATGAGTACTTCAGTGTAAAGCCAAAAACAGGTTTCGGCTCGGCACTTGTGCTGCCAAGATGACGGGGTGACTCGCGTGCTGGTTATCGACAATTACGACAGCTTCACGTACAACTTGGTGCAATACCTTGGCGAACTGGGTGTCGAGCCAATCGTTGTGCGCAACGACGCCATCACTATTGACGAGGCCCGAGCATTGTCGCCAGACGGCGTGTTGTTATCGCCCGGCCCGGGCAGGCCAGAGGACGCAGGCATGTTGTGTGCAGCCATCACCGCATTTGCCGGCGTTGTTCCAGTGCTTGGGGTGTGTCTTGGTCATCAAGCCATCGGTCAGGTGTATGGCGGCAACGTTGTTGGTGCCCCGCATTTGGTGCACGGCAAGACATCACCTATTTCGCATAACAACGAAGGCGTGTTTGTCGGCCTACCAAACCCCCTTGCTGCAACGCGCTATCACTCGTTGATTATCGAGCGTGAAACACTGCCCGAAGTATTAAGCATTACCGCCACTACAGATGATGGAATGATCATGGGTGTGCGCCACAAGTCGTTAGACGTGGAGGGCGTGCAGTTTCACCCAGAGAGCATTCTCACAACATGTGGTCACGATTTGTTGCGCAACTTTGTTACACGCTGCACCACTAAGGCGTAGTTACTCGCCCCACTACCAGCGTCACTTTCGACCCAGGTGCAACAGAAGTACCGGGTTGCTGTGTTTGTGAAATCACTCGGCCCTCATTTGGGTCTCCCGACAACACGTTGACATAACGCATTTCCCACACCAAGCCCATCGAGTTGAGTGCGGCTTGTGCCTCAGCCTCGGTCATTGTTTCCACGTCGGGCACAAGAACTTTTGTTGAACCACTAGAGATCACAAGCGTGATGGTTGCCGCGTTGCCGATCGGCGAACCAATCACCGGGTCGGTACGAATTGCTCGACCTTTTTCAACAGTGGTGCTTGGCTCTTCAACCACAGTGACAACAAAGTTGTATGGGGCGGTGGTCAGCAGTTGCTGCGCCGCCGACGACACCTGCCCTTCAATGTTGGGCACCACCAAGTCGCCAGCACCACCAGAGACAACAACACTGACGGCCGACCCAGAGCGGGCCTCGGTGTTTGCCGGTGGGTCTTGCGAGATGATCTGGTTAATAGGAATGGTTGGGTCGTTGAGTTTTCCGCTGATGGTGAGTTGCAAACCAAGCGGGGCAAGTTGCGCCGTCGCATCGGTGATCAGCAGGCCCTGAATGGCGGGCACAACAACAAGCGCACGCGCGGGGTTGTAAGTAATAGTGACAACGTCGCCTTCGCGAGCCCCAACATTTGGCGGCGGGCTTTGGGCATACACCACGTCGTCGCCAACACCATCTTTTGCAACGGCATCGGGAATAGGTGTGAGCCCCATATCGAGCAGCACTTGGCTGGCCTCGGCCAATGTGCGGTTGGTGATGTCGGGAACGGTGAGCGAGTTAGAAGAATTGCCGCCGATCATGCGGAACAACAAAATGCCCACAAACAACAACACGATGGTGGAAAAAACGGCCCCAAATATGTACAAAGCGGTGCGCCCTGGCGCCACGTCGTCGTAGCCGCCGTATTCATCGTCGTACGGCGGCAGCGATGAATCTTCGTTGGTAATCACCGGAATGGCCATGGTTTTGGCAGCTTCTGGTTCTGCAACTTTTGGCCGCACGTGAAGAAGTGCGTGCACGTCTTCGCCGTCGAGCACGCGGCGAATATCGTCGCGCAATAAGTGCGCATTGTCGTATCGCCGGTCGGGCACCTTCGCCATGCATTTTGCAACCACGGCCTCGTAACCAAGCGGCACGTTGTCGATGTTGCCGCGCAACGGCTCGGGTGTTGCATGCACTTGTTGATAGGCAATCGCAACGGCCGAATCGCCAACGAATGGCGCGCGCCCCGCAACCATTTCGTACATCACGACGCCAAGCGAATACAGGTCGCTGCGCGGGTCGGGCTGGCTGCCCTTTGCCTGTTCGGGCGAAAGATATGTAGCGGTGCCCATTACAGAGCCCGTCTCGGTGAGGCCGTCTTCAATGGCCGAACCCATGGCACGGGCAATGCCAAAGTCCGCAACTTTCACTTGGCCATTGAGCCCAATCAAAATGTTCCCCGGCTTAATGTCGCGGTGCACCACACCGTTGTCGTGAGCAACTGCAAGCGCTGCGGCCACCTCAACAGCAACGTCGCACGCCTGATTGACCGTCAGTTTGCCCTTGTCGTTCAACAGGCTGGCAAGCGTTCGACCCTGTACAAATTCCATTGCAATGAAATAGGTGTTGTTTACTTTGCCCCAGTCGTACACC
>CAINLH010000139.1 GCA_903850275.1 uncultured Acidimicrobium sp. | reverse complement strand
TTGAATGATCTTCGTCAGGTAGACGTGAGCATCCCTTTGGCAGTGATGTGTTACTACAACACGATTCACAATGCTGGGCACGAACGCTTTGCCAATGCGCTGGCCGAGGCGGGTGTGTGCGCAGCAATCGTCCCCGACTTGCCATTGGAGGAGTCGGGTCCTTGGTGCAAGGCTGCCGATGCTGCAGGAATTGAAACTGTGATGTTGGCAGCCCCTACGGCCCCAGACGAAAGACTGCCTCGAATCTTGGAACGAGTGCGTGGCTTTGTTTATGCGGTTGGTTTGCTTGGCGTTACAGGCGAACGCGACGAACTTGCCTCGACTGCATTGCTTCTTGCACGACGCTTAAAGCAACTCACTTCGATACCAATTCTGATTGGCGTGGGCGTCTCTAATGCTGAACAAGCCGCTGAAGCCGTCTCGGTGGCAGACGGGGTTGTGCAGGGTGCTTCGGTTATGAGGCGTTTGCTCGAAGGTGGGCCAGATGCGGTAGGCGAGTATGTGGCTGAAGTTCGCGCAGCGATCGATCGTGCGCCAGTCGCTAAGGGCTAAGTTTGTCGCATGTTAAAAGCAGGCACCAAGTCGCCAGCGATCGAGTTGCTTGACCAGTTCGAAAAGAAGTTCTCATTAGAGAAATTCGAGAAACGAAAGGTATTGGTGTATTTCTATCCCAAAGCCGATACTCCAGGATGCACTCAACAGTCCTGCGGCCTTCGCGACATTGCGTCAAGCATCGGTAAGACCGCAATTGTCGGCATCAGCCCTGATAAGCCTTCGAAGTTGCTGAAGTTCGATGAGAAATTTGAACTTGGTTTTGCGTTGCTCTCCGATATCGATCATGTTGTTGCAAAGGCATTTAAGGTCTGGAAAAAGAAATCGATGTATGGGCGCGAGTACATGGGTATCGAGCGATCCGCGTTCCTGATTGACAAGGGCGTGATTACCCACGCTTGGTACAAAATTTCCCCGAAAGATACGCCATTGCGATTACTGGAGGCGTTAGGTAAATGAGCACATTCCCCGATCCCTCGTCATTAATCGCTCATCGTGCACCATTTCTCTTCGTTGATGAAATTACCGAACTCACC
This sequence comes from uncultured Acidimicrobium sp., assembly GCA_903850275.1. GTDB lineage: Bacteria > Actinomycetota > Acidimicrobiia > Acidimicrobiales > Ilumatobacteraceae > UBA3006. The sequence continues at coordinate 6,624 of CAINLH010000139.1, read as the reverse complement.
CCTGGTAAGTCGGCCAGCGCAATTTGGCACTTGACCGGCGATGAATGGTTTTTCGCTGGCCATTTTCCTGGCCGTCCTACGTTGCCAGGCGTGCTGATGTGCGAAGCAATTGCACAGACTGGCGCTTTGGCAATCGTGAGCGATCCTCAGTTCGCAGGTAAGTTGCCGCTATTCGGCGGTTTAGACGCTGCGCGTTTTCGTCGGCAAGTTGTACCAGGAGACACGCTCGAACTCACGGCATCCATAGGACGGATGTCGGCAAGGGCCGGAAAAGGATCGGGAAGAGCAATGGTCAACGGCGAGTTGGCTTGCGAATGCGAATTGCTTTTCGTCGTTGTCGACGCGTAGTTCTATTGCTTGTACGGAGCGATAATCACCGATCCGTTATGCCCACCAAATCCAAAGTTATTTGAAATCGTTGGTCCTGGTGTCCATTCGCGGGGCTCACCGATAACTACATCGATGCTCATTTCTGGATCGATCACTGTTGTTCCAGCTGTTGGAGGAATAAGGCTCTTCTCGATGCTGAGCAAAACAGCGGCGGCTTCAAGTGCGCCTGCGGCGCCAAGCGGGTGACCTGTAACTCCCTTAATCGAAACAACGGGCACTGATCGATCTCCAAAGACCGCGGTAATCGCTTGCGCTTCTGCAGAGTCGTTGAGTGGTGTGCTCGTACCGTGAGCGTTGATTTGTTTGATGTCTGACGACTGGAGGCCTGCATCTTCTAAAGCAAGTTGCATGCAGCGCGTGGCTCCCACACCGCCTGGCGATGGTGCGGTGATGTGGTGAGCATCTGCATTGCTTGCTGCACCGACAATCTCGGCCACGATATGTGCGCCGCGTGCAACGGCCATGTCTAGTCGTTCAAGCACGAAAACCGCGGCACCTTCGCCCATGATGAAACCATCACGTGTTGCATCGAAGGGTTTGCTTACAAGCGTGGATGAAAGGGCGGTCATATTTGCAAAGCCTGCAAGCGCGGTGATGGTCGCTGCAGATTCGCTTCCGCCAGTAACCACAGCGTCGCATCGGCCCCATGCAATGAGACGTGCTGCGTTGCCAATGGCATGAGTGGATGCCGCGCATGCTGTGCATACCGTTTCGGCTGGGCCTTGGAAGCCGTAGCGCATAGAGATCGCAGCGCCAGATGCGTTGGACATCATCATTGGTACAAGGAACGGCGATACTCGACGTTCACCTTTTTCGACGCGAACAATCACTTGTTCCTCAAGCGTGCGGAGCCCTCCAATACCGGTTCCGAATATCGTGCCGATGCGAGATGGGTCGTATGGCAAGGTGCCCGATTGGGCAATTGCCTCACCCGCGGCGGCTAATGCAAACTGTTCGCATCTGTCGGAGCGCCTGGCGTCTTTCGGAGAATCAAAATAGGGAAGCGGATCCCAGTCTTGCAGTTCGATCGAGCGCGAACCAGTGAAACCCGGACCGAGCAGACCCTTCCAAAATGCTTCCTTGCCGACACCGCATGGCGCTACTACGCCGTATCCGGTTATGGCAATGCGATGTCCGGCGCCTTGCATGTCAAAACTGGCCGATTTGAGCGGCTATTTAACTTTTGATGTGACGAGGGCGAACGCTTTACCAACAGTGTCGACGCCTTCAAGGTCGGATTCTGGGACTTCAATACCAAACTCTTCTTCAAGTGCCATGACCAATTCGACCAAGTCGAGGCTGTCTGCGTCAAGATCGTCTCCGAATGATGCTTCAACCGTGATCTTGCTTGCATCTACCGAAAGAACGTCAACGGCGCACTTTACAAAACGATCGAACAGTTCTTGACTCACGTTGGTCTCCTCTTATGTCTGTGTGAAGCTGCAATTTCTGCAACAGAGTTACTTTACTCTATGCATCCAATAAATTGCTGTTAGTGGCCCATTCCAAGGCCGCCATCCACAGGAATTACTGCACCTGTGATGTACGCCGCAGTAGGGCTAGCAAGGAAAGTTACAACTCCTGCTATTTCATCTACCGACGCGGTGCGCCCAAGGGGAACGGCTGCGGCGAGATCGGCAAGCCGTTCTGCGCTCAGCGCGGCAGTCATGTCTGTATCAACAGGGCCTGGTGCCACAACGTTCACTGTGATGTTGCGTGAACCAAGTTCTCGGGCAAGTGAACGAGCGAGGCCTATCAGTCCCGATTTGGATGCTGCATAGTTGGCCTGTCCTGCAGAACCCAACATGGCTACAACAGATGACATCAGAATGATTCTTCCGCTCTTTGCGCGAAGCATGCCCTGTGTTGCGCGTTTGCACACGCGATAGGCGGCAGTGAGGTTGGCGTTGACAACATCGGCGAAATCGGCTTCGCTCATTCGCAAGAGCAACGTGTCTTTGGTGATACCCGCGTTAGAGACCAGAACTTGAACCGGGCCGAAGTGTGCTTCGACCGCGGTGAACGCTGCGTCTACTTGCGCGGTGTCGGTCACGTCACACTTCACGCCAAAAAACTCCGAGGGAGGCGGAGAAGAGTTGTAAGTGACAGCGACCTTGTCTCCAAGTCGTGCAAAATGTTGTGCGCATGCCAAACCGATGCCACGAGATCCGCCGGTGATCAGCACAACGCGCGGTGTGTGTTGCGAATTTGTCATTGAAGACCCTTCCCATTCCAACGAATGATCGAACTTGCAGCGGTCATACCTGCTCCGAAACCCACCATCAGCACCAAGTCCCCACGTTGCAGTCGACCCGCATCTGCTGCATCAAACAGCGCGAGCGGGATCGATGCAGACGACGTATTGCCAGTGCGGTGCAAAACGATTGCTGTTTTCTCAAGAGGCGCACCTAGTCGTTCACATGCAGCCTTAATGATTCGGGTGTTTGCTTGATGAGGAACGATGAGTGCGATGTCATCAATGTTTAAACCCGCGTCATTAAGAGATTTCTGTGCGGAGTCAACCATGATTCGAACGGCACGCCTGAACACTTCCTTGCCGTCCATGTGCAGGAAACCGCCTATTTCGGCGTACAACAATGGCTCTGCGCTTCCGTCGGCGGCGATGTCCCATGCAAGCATCTCGCCTGGGCCTTCAACGGCTTCAATCACTGCCGCGCCACTTCCGTCTGCGAACAAGATTGCGGTGTTTCGGTCGGTCCAGTCGGTTATTCGCGAAAGCGTGTCGGTGCCTATGAGTAAAACCTTGTTCGCACCCATGGCGATTAGGCCGTGAGCAGTTGCTAGGCCATAGACGAATCCGGAACATGCCGCATTGATATCGAATGCTCCGCAAGAAAGACCTAGTTCGTGCTGCACACGTGCAGAAGTAGCGGGAACCGTTCGGTCCGGGGTGGTTGTCGATAACACGAGCGCATCAATACTGAGAGGGTCGATGCCCGACATCTCTATCGCACGTCTTCCGCTTTCAACCGAAAGACTGGCGGTGGAGCCGCCGACGTGACGCTGGTGAATGCCAGTTCGCTCGCGAATCCACTCGTCGCTGGTGTCCATCATTTTGGAGAGGTCATCGTTCGTCAGAATTTTCTCTGGCAACGCTGTTCCCCAGCCGGTGATAACTCCGCCGCGAGCAGTCGTAGGAATGATCGGCATTGGTCTTACCTTACTTGGGCTTCAACATCGAAATGTCTAATGGGATCGAAGCCATGCAATCGGCTGATGCGCGGTGACTCGTTCGCCATCTACCGCAATAAAGCTTTGCAATATGCCAGCAAATGGTGATCTGACTTCGGCGTCGCCCACATGTCCGATGACGTGGCCAACATCGATCGAAGACTTATTGGTCACGGCAGCAACTTTTGTGAAGACGCCAGCGCTGGGGGAGACAACCATTCGTTCAACTGCGAAGAGATGCTCGCCCTCATGTTGAATTTTGGGAATCTCGGCGGTTGCTGGAACGAAATTACCAAACCACTCAATGAGCTTGTCCAAATCATCAGGTGTGGCCACGCTGATTTGGCTCGCGTTGTCGACAGTTCGCTTGACCATGCCTGTGAGCACGCCACCAGGTCCTAATTCGATAAAACCTCGCACACCTAGTTCGGAGAGCGCGAGCAAGCTATGTTTCCAACGAACGGGTGAAGACAATTGTGCCGACAGCAGCGATGACCACTCACTGCCGCTGTTGTGAGCACGTGCATCAACGTTTGATACAACGGGTACTTCGGTGTCTCGTGGATTTGCAGCGGCGATTGCATCGCGAAGCCTGTCGCGCGCAGTCGTCATGAATGGAGTATGAAAGGCGCCAGAGACTGGCAAGGCCATCACTTTCTTTGCGCCGAGAGCCTTCGCGTGTTCGGTGGCTGCTGCAACGCCAGCGACGGAACCTGCAATAACCACTTGGCCGGGCGCGTTGTAGTTCGCAACCCATACATCGCTATCCGCTCGTCGACACGCAATTTCAACATCTTCATCGTCTAGGCCAAGAACTGCAGACATAGTTCCTGGTGATTCGTTACCGGCTTCATGCATCGCGGCAGCGCGCTCAATGACCAAACGAACTCCATCATCGAAACCGAGCGCACCAGTGGCAGCAAGTGCCGTGTATTCACCGAGGCTGTGTCCAGCGCAAAAGCTGGGTTCGATACCTAGGCGCTCTACTGCATCGAGCACCATCAAGGAAGAAACGAACGTGGTGAGCTGCGCATTGCGCGTGTCTTTCAGCGCTTCGGCGTCGGCATCAAGCAGTAACGCTGCGATATCTCGGCCGGCAATCTCGGAGGCTTCGCCCACAAGTTCCCAACTTTCGTGGTCCACCCACGGCCTACCCATGCCTGGGCGCTGAGATCCCTGTCCGGGGAAGGTAAAAGCAAGCATGCGAACCAACAGCGTAGAACTTGTTGGCGGTCGGTACCATGTTCCCCCGCGGTAATACTGCTGCAGTACCAAGCAACTCAAGCCCGAGTGGCGGAATGGCAGACGCGACGGACTCAAAATCCGTTGTCCGAAAGGGCGTGTGGGTTCGACTCCCACCTCGGGCACTCAAATGGACACCAATACACTCAGCGAGATGGGATCGAGTTCGATTGGCAACAGGCTGATTGAACGAAAATTGCAGCGCGGAGTTCTCAGCGTTGCCCGACTCAAAGAAGAGTTGCAGGTCGTCCAGGACCAACTTGATGCCTTGTCGGATGAAACACAAGATTTAGAAATACGCTCTCTAGTGGCTGAAACGCCTCTTTCTCTCCACGAATTGCGCGATGCGCAGCGGCATGTTTACGCAATGCAGAAGCAAAAAGAACATTTAGTCAATGCGATCACTGAGACGTTGGCTCGCCAAGATGAACTGTTAGACAAGCTCGGTCGCTGATGTCGGTAGATAAGAAGACAACCCGAATTGTGATTGCCGAAGACGAAGCAATCATTCGTCTCGACTTGAGAGAGACACTTGAAGAAGAGGGTTATGAAGTTGTCGCCGACACGGGGCGAGGCGACACAGCGATTGAACTTGTGCGTCAACATCAACCGGACGTGGCAATTTTTGACATCAAGATGCCGGGCATGGACGGGCTTGACGCAGCACGAGTGGTGTCCTCGGAAAAAATCTGCCCAGTCGTGATGCTCACCGCGTTTAGTCAGCGTGAAGTGATTGAGCAAGCTCGGGACGCGGGTGCGCTCGCGTATCTTGTGAAGCCATTCCAAAAAACAGACCTCGTTCCTGCGATCGAACTGGCAATAGGCAGATTTTTGGAAATGAAAACTCTGAGCGGAGAGCGCGATGCACTCGACGAGCAACTTGAACTTCGAAAGCTGCTCGATCGGGCTAAAGGTCTACTGATCGATCAGCATTCACTCACGGAGCAGGCGGCCTTTGATTTCATTCAGAAAATGGCTATGTCTAAAAGAATGCGAATGCGCGATGTTGCCGTGGCAGTCCTATCAGGAGAGATCAAGCCATAACCCCTAACCTGCTTGACTAGTGGGCACGATGAAACTGATGGTGTTAGACGGCAACTCGTTGGCATACCGTGCCTTCTTTGCTTTGCCAACCGATATGGCTACAGCCAGTGGGCAGGTAACCAATTCGGTTTACGGTTTTTGCACGATGCTGCTCAGCCTGCTGAAAGAACAGAAGCCCGAAGGCGTCATTGTCGTCTTCGATCGCAAGGAGCCGACCTTCCGTCATTTGGCCGCGCCTGAATACAAAGCGCAACGCGAAGCTCAACCGGACATCTTGTATCAGCAAATGGACATCATCAAGGAAGTTCTTGCGGCCATGGGTATTGCGGCAATTGATGCCGCAGGGTTCGAAGGCGACGACTTAATCGCCACAGTTGCAACGATGGCAGAACGTGATCAACACGACTTGTTGATCGTCACTGGTGATCGTGATAGTTACCAGCTTGTAAAGGACCCTCACATCCGTGTGTTGTACAACAAGCGGGGCGTTAGCGATTACGCGTTATATAACGAATTGGGAATTTTCGAAAAAACTGGTGTAACTCCGGAGCAATATCCCGATTACGCCGCACTTCGCGGCGATTCGAGCGACAACCTGGATGGCGTGCCCGGTGTCGGCGAGAAAACCGCCGCCAAGTTGATCAACAAGTACAAATCACTTGCAGCCGTATTCGATGCCGCCGACGAACAGACACCCAAATTGCGTCAGTCGTTGCACGAGAACCGTGAACGTGTTATTCGAAACGCCGATCTGAT
>CAINLH010000138.1 GCA_903850275.1 uncultured Acidimicrobium sp. | reverse complement strand
GCGCGCTAGTGGGAAGCCGGAAGAAATTCTGCAAGCTCCTGCAACAATTGGCCCTTGCCCTTGGCGCCAACGAGGCGCTTGGCTGGTTCGCCATCTTTAAACACAATCAAAGTTGGAATGCTCATCACGCTGAAACGCATTGCGATGTCTCCGTGATCATCAACATTGAGTTTTGCAATGGAAAGCTTGCCCGCCTGCTCGGTTGCAATTTCTGCGAGTACTGGTGCAATTGCTTTGCAAGGCCCACACCACTCCGCCCAAAAGTCAACCAGAATCGGGGTATCTGACGACTTGATGGTCTCGTCAAAGTTTCCTGTCGTTAAAGTCAGAATTGATTGCGCCATGATGTTTGTCCTTTTGTGTAGTGAGGAAATGGTAGCCACCAAAAGGGCACAACATCTTGATTTACTGCTGTGGCACAAGCCCCACTAGGCGTGTTGTGCCTCGAGCCAACGCTCGCAATCGATTGCCGCCATACAACCAGAACCAGCCGCCGTGATTGCTTGCCGATATGTGTGGTCTTGCACATCGCCACATGCAAATACGCCAGGAATGTTGGTGTAGGTAGACCCTGGTTTTGTTGTTAGGTAACCGCTATCAGCCATGTCGAGCACGCCCTTGAACAAGTCGGTGTTTGGTCGGTGCCCGATTGCGACGAAAACACCAGTGACTGGAAGCGTCGATACAGCACCATTGACGGTGTCGGTAACTTCAACACCTTCGACTTTTTCCTGACCAATAACTTTTGTCACTTGAGCATTCCATAAGAACTCAATTTTCTCGTTGGCAATTGCACGGTCTTGCATGATCTTCGATGCACGCAACGTGTCGCGTCGGTGAATCAACGTGACTTTGGATGCAAACTTGGTGAGAAACTGTGCTTCCTCTAACGCCGAGTCACCACCACCAACTACCGCAATGTGTTGGTTGCGGAAAAAGAATCCATCACAGGTTGCACAAGTTGACAGACCATGGCCAATCAAACGCTTCTCTTCTTCAAGGCCAAGCATGAGCGACTGGGCGCCAGTGCTCACAATGATGCTGTCGGCTGTGTATTGCGTGTCGCGCACCCACACCCGAAACGGGCGCTGTGAAAAGTCCACCTTGGTCACTTTCTCGGTGAGAAACTGCGCACCAAATCGCATTGCCTGTTCGCGACAACGCATCATCAACTCTGGGCCCATAATGCCTTCGGGGAAACCGGGAAAGTTTTCTACTTCGGTTGTCAACATCAATTGGCCACCCGGCTGATCCGATGTGGATGATGGTTCGCCCTCAATGACAAGAGGAGCCAAACTTGCCCGTGCTGTATAGATAGCCGCCGTCAGGCCAGCAGGGCCCGAGCCAACAATAAGAACGTGGTGATGGGAGGCAACAGTCATGAGTGAACTTCCTTGTTCGGAACGAGGGTGTAAAGCGAAATCTAGTCGCGCGGGCTGCGTTGGCGCATTGACAGTGCACCAAGCACAACAAATATGGCGCCGATGATGAAATAGCTGGCCCAAACCGCGGTGTCTCGGGACCACCAAATGTCCAGCAACGAATTAAGGGCGCGCATCAACCCAATCAAGAAGATGACACAGACAAAGAGCACGCCAACAATGGCCATCGTCCCAAAAATGAGGGCACGAAGAACGACGACAGCGGGTTTTGTTGTGCGATCGCGAACAAATGCAACGAAGCTGTCAATGGCGTCAACCACGCTGGTGGCCCAGTGCGGGTCGGTAAATGGGTTGGACGGCATCTTTTTAGGCTAACCCTCTATGAAGGTGACCCCAGCCAGCACTCCTTGATATTGGTTGCTGGCGCTACACAACGGGCTGGGGCCCACTTCGCGTAGTGCAATCAAGATGAATTGTGAGGGTTCGGAAATCAGAAAACTGGAACCTTTGCGAACGGTGTTGTAGCCACCCACCAACCTTTGCCCCCATGCCTCAAACGATGTGGGGGGAGCGTCGTTTGCGCCAAAAACATCGATGGCCCACGGGGCGTTTTTCATTCCCACGCGAAGCGTTCCTGTTGCAGGGCGCGAAAGCTGCAACAACAAACCAACATATTCTTTGCTGCCAAAAAACTGATTCGCGTAACAGGTGGTCGACCAAGTGGTTTCCGGGTTGCCGTCGAGCAAGTTTGGAATGAGCGCTTCGTTTTCTTCGCCGTCATCACCGTTTGGGTCGTAACTAGTTAACGAAACAACAGACAGAGGTGCTGCCTCAACCGGCGCCGGCGCCTCAATCTCCACAGGAACTGTTTGTGTCGTGTTGTCGGACAACTGCCACACAACTGCGGCCGCAGCAAGACCAAGCACCGCCAACAAGACGAAGAGCCTGCGTGTTTCAACACGGGCCCGACGACGACTGCGGGTTTGTGATGGCGCACGTTGGGTTCGTTGCACAATGTGCGGGTCGCCAAGAGAACTTGGCTTTTCGCTTCGTGTTGTTTCAACCGGCGCTACTTCCATCACTTCGGTCACGTCGTGCTCAATTATCGAATCCTCAAGTGCCCCCGCAGTTTCTTTTCCGGTGGCGTATCGGTGGTCGGGGTTGCGGGCAAGCAGTGTGTGAATCACCTTTACCAGTTGCGGAGCAAGCGACGGGCGCAATCTTCCAAGATCGGTTGGTTCACGCTGCAGTCGCGCAAGCGCAGTGTCGGCATCAGATTCGCCAACAAACGGAACACGCCCAGCTAGGCATTCGTACAACACCAACCCAAGCCCGTATAGGTCGGCTCGTCCATCCAACGGTTTTCCGCGAACTTGCTCGGGAGACAAATACTTTGCGGTGCCCATCATGATGTTGTCATTAGTGAGGTCTGCGTCGGTGGAATCCAATGCTTTGGCAATTCCAAAATCTGCCAGCAACACTTTTCCTTCTGGTGTAATCAGGATGTTGCCAGGCTTAACGTCGCGATGAATCAACCCTTCGCGATGTGCTTCATCAAGAGCAGACGCAACGGATGTTCCGATGTGTACGGTGAGGTTTGGCCCAAGTCGCTTTTGCTTGTCCAGCAAATTGCGCAAACTCTTGCCTTGCACGTATTGCATGATGACTGCTTGTCTGCCGTTAAATTCGATGCAGTCGTACACGGCCACGATGTTTGGGTGCGAAAGCTTTGCGCACGCAATTGCTTCCCTGCGAAAACGTTCGGCTACCTGCGCGTCGTTGGCTAAGTGAGGCTTCAAGAGTTTTACAGCAACTTTTCGGTCAAGAAAAGTGTCGACCGCCATCCATACTTCGGCCATCCCGCCTCGGTCGATGTAATGATCAAGCCGGTAACGACCGCCTATAAGGCCAAGAGAGGATTCATCTATAGACATCGCTGTCACGCGACGCTAGTGCTGAAACCCCTTGTGTTTGAGGGATATCCGCTACTTGGAGTGAAACGCCACTCCGATAGTTCCCTTGCCGGTGTGAGCACCGATGATTGCACCAACGTCACCTACAACAATGTCGCCTTCATGCACTGCACGCAATGATGCAACCAAATCATCAACGTCGTCACATTGGGCATGGAGAACTGCAAGGTTCTCGATTGGTCCAGCATTCTTCACCTGGTCCACAAGAAACGCCAGGGCCTTGCTACGGGTTCGCTGCTTGCCGCCTTCAGCAATTTTCCCTTCTTCAACGGTGATGATTGGCTTGATGGAAAGTGCCGAGGCGAGCATTGCCTTGGCACCGCCAATGCGCCCACCTTTCTTGAGGTTTTCAAGGGTGTCGAGCGCCCCCCACAACTTGGATTTAGTAGCAAGTTTTGTGCCCAATGCGGCGACCTCGTCGAGCGATGCGCCACTTGCCGCAAGTTTTGCGCACGCAACGGCAGTAATGCCCTGGCCCATCGATGCCGATCGGCTGTCCACAATTCGAACAGGTATGTCACCCGCAACAGCCTTGGCTGCAAGGTCGGCACTTTGCATGGTTGCCGAGAGCTCGGACGACAACGCGACAACAACGATTCCGGTTGCACCTTCGCTGGCAAGCTTGCGAAACTCTGCCTCAAATTGCCCAGGCGAAGGGGCTGCGGTTTCGGGCAAGGTGGGCGAATTGCTGCACATGTTCCAAAATTCGGCAACGGTGAGATCTTGCCGGTCGATGTATTCCTTGTCGCCGAAGCGAACCGAAAGTGGAACTACACCAATGCGGTGCTCGTTTACCAGTTGTTGAGGAAGGTCGCTTGCGCTGTCAGTGATGATGCGTACGGTCATTTTTTTATTGTAGTGCAGGATGCTTTCGTACTGCCTGCGCGCGTTTGCGGGCTCGCCAGTGTGCAATCCACCAAGACATCAAAATCAAAATGGCTGCTCCTGTGGCCACCTGGCCAAGCCCAGCAAGCGCGCTTACCCGAGCGGTCAAGCGAGTTGGCTGTCCAACCTGCGTGAGCCCATCTGGCGTAGTCAAAATCACGTTCAGAGGAAAACTGCCGTTGGCGCGAGCTTGAACTGGAACAACAACGTCGACTGCCGAGTTTGGCGCGATGGTGACAATCTGTGGCCCCTGCGGAAATTGTAATTTTGCACTTGCTAACTCAACTTTGACACTGAGCGAAACCGCCGATTCATTTCGCACTTGCAGACGTAAGTCGCTCAACTTGCTTCCCAATGTAAATGTCAACGAGTCAGGGACACTCACCATGAGCCGCAACGTCCGCAGCTGACCACGGAGGCCTTTTACGTAGCGCGCGAATTCATCGGCATCGAGCGTGTCGGCACTTGTCGCAAGCAATGATGATTTCCACAAAACATGTTGTGTCGCGTCGGGAGGCAACATGGTGGAAGTTGACTGCACTTCGCTACGAAGTTTCGCAATGACGTCTTTTGTTGCCGCAAGATCGACACGAGTAGTGCGCGGTAGAACGACAGCGGTCGTGCTTTCTTCGGCAAGTGACGCCGCACTCAGCCCTACCATGTTCAACTGGGGCGCACGAGCAAGCGCAAGCAATAACGGAACCATGATGGTTCGGTCTGGCAGTGCCCCGGATGTGCTCGAGAGCAATAGCTGTCGCTCGTTTGGTTTACCGCCAGCCAGGATGATTTCTTGTTGTTGGGCAACTATTTCTGCGGCCAATGCAAACGACTGTTGCACGGGGTTGCGGTAGAGCCCAGACAAAGTTTTTGCAAAGCCTGGGTCGGACACCCGAATTGCCAACGAATTTCCGACAACAGATTTATATGGCTTCAAGTAGCTGTCGAGTGTGCCGATTGATGCTGCAGCCTGCGGCGTAAAGACCACCGATTGGATGCCCGATTCGCCCAGAAGCTTCATGCCGTCGTCGTCTACAAGCGAGCGGCTGAACCAGACATTTTCAGAAATAACACCTTCGCGGTTATGGGCATCCAACACTGCTCGACCGCTCTCAAGTTGTTCGGCGAATTCGGATTTCATTAACGATCTGCTGGCACTGGAAGGATCAAAAGAAACAAATGTGTTGGTGAGTAGTTCATGCACAGCAAGTAAAGGCTCCAGTTGGGCCAAGAGCGCAATGTCGGCGGGGTTGGATGACCGGCCCAAACCATCAAGCAACTCTGGCGCAATGTGAAGCGACATAGGTGCAGCACCCACCGATAACACCGCAATCAAATTTGTTAATTGTGTACGAATCCCATCACCAATTTGGATCGATCCATCTGGTTGTAACGCGAGAGGCGTGTTGATATCTGCCATCAGCGAAATCGGCAATTGTTCAATCTTGCTACGTAGATCGACATAGTTAACAAATGTGTTTAATCGCGCCACTACAGCATTTTTCTGAACAACTGAAAGCACCACCGGATAAATTCCGTCTTTTTCTAGGTTGAGCGCGTTAAGCCTTCCAGTGCTTGCGAACAGTGACACAAAGTCTCCTGCTGCGGTTCGTTCAAGATCGCTAATCCGACGATCAATCTGATCAATTGGTCGAACGGTTGGGTCGGTTGCTGACGTTGCGAATGACCGAACATCGCTGCGGGTGGCCAGTGGAGGAAAGATTGCTACACGAACCACTGCCGTGCGGTCGGACAAAACGGATTCGCGAACGGCGCCGTCCGGCAATGCAAAAACAAAACGAAATTGTCGTCCGGGAGCAACGTTGAAATTCTGCCCTACAAGGGTCATGTCAAACGGTTGTGGGGCTGCTCCATGAGCGACGGTCGGTGCAAGCAAAAGACCAACAAAGCACAGCACTGCGAGGCGCTTCCACCCGCGGCCACTCCTATTCATCGGCGTGCTCCATTGTTTCCATTCTCTCAGTATTTGGTGCAGCGCGCTTTGCACATCGACGGCACGGCCTAACCTCAATATGGTGATCCCAGAACGCTTTGCACCAGTCTTGGCAGAACTTGCCCCTCTTGCCAAGCGCTTCAGGGAGGCCAATGCTCGGCTGTATTTAGTGGGCGGCACCGTGCGTGACTTGCTGCTTGATCGGGCAACGGAGGAGTTGGACTTTGATCTCACCACCGACGCGCTTCCCGAGCAAACAAAGAAACTTGTTGCAGGCTGGGCCGATGCGGTGTGGACCGCGGGCGAACGGTTTGGCACTATCTCAATGCAAAAAGATGGGCGAACTTACGAGATAACCACTCACCGCGCCGAGGCGTATTCGCCAGACTCACGAAAACCCGACGTGCAGTTTTCGCTCGACATTGGTACCGATTTGTCGCGACGCGACTTCACGGTAAATGCGATGGCACTAGAACTCACCGCAGATGCACCCGAATTGGTGGATCCGTACGGGGGCGTGGCCGACTTGATGTCTAAGACGTTGCGTACGCCGCTATCACCAAGCGAGAGTTTTTCCGATGATCCGTTGCGCATGATGCGCGCCGCGCGTTTTATGTCGGCACTCCAACTGCAACCCGTGCCCGAACTTGTAGATGCAGTTCGCGCAATGCACGAGCGCCTCACCATTATTTCTGCCGAGCGCGTGCGCAACGAATTAGACCGATTGATGGTGACCGACCACCCAAGTCTTGGTTTGTGGTTCTTGGTCGATACCGGCCTTGCCGAACACTTCTTCCCCGAATTGCCGGCGATGAAACTGGAGCAAGATCCAATTCATCGACACAAAGACGTACTGACACACACGTTTGCCGTTGTTGAAAATGTGCGTCGCGATGCTGCACCACAATTTGATTTTCGTATCACACGACTCGCGGCATTGTTTCACGACATCGGTAAACCAAAAACGCGCGCCTTCGCAGATGGTAAAGGCGTGACCTTTCACCATCACGAGGTGGTTGGAGCACGCATGGCGAAGAAGCGTTTACTTGCCATGCGTTATTCAACCCAAGATGTTGAGGCAATCACCGAGCTCGTCGCGTTGCACTTGCGATTTCACACCTATCAAATGGGGTGGAGCGACTCGGCAGTTCGACGTTATGTGCGCGATGCCGGCCCACTGTTGACAGAACTGAACGTGCTTACTCGCTGCGACTGCACCACTCGCAACGAAAAGAAAGCGTTGATGTTGTCAAAAAGAATGGATGAGTTGGAAGAGCGAATTGCCGAACTTGCAAAAAGCGAAGAGCTCGCAGCGCTGCGACCAGAGATGGACGGAGCACAAGTGATGGAGCACCTTTCGTTGTCGCCCGGCAGGCAGGTGGGTGCCGCACTTAATTTTTTGATGGACATCCGACTCGACGAGGGCGAGCTTGGTGCAGAGGAAATTCGGAACCGACTGGATGTTTGGTGGGCTGCTCAGCAGAAATAGCCGAGCAGTGACTATCGTGCGCGGGTATGAATCGGTATCGACGACCGAAGGGATGGCTGAGCGCGCTCAGCATCACGAACGACAGCGGTGAAGTCGTTGGCGGCATCGTCGACCATCGGCTTTCGCGTCGTGCACTAATAAATGAATATCGACGAGGCAGGCTTCGTCGTGATCAAGTGTGCGATGCACACCCAGAGTTGTTAAGAGCAGCACGAAACTTTGGCGACGCAACAACCGTGCAGTG